>CAMLCW010000151.1 GCA_946478645.1 uncultured Variovorax sp. | reverse complement strand
GCTGCGCGTGCCGCTGCGCAACCCCGACTTCGCGCCGTTCCTGCAGAAGGTGCGCGACGCCAAGCCCGATGCGCTGTTCGTCTTCGTGCCCTCGGGCGCGGGCGCGGCCGTGATGAAGCAGTTCCTCGAGCGCGGCATGGACAAGGCCGGCATCCGCATGATCGCCACCGGCGACGTGACCGACGACGACCAGCTCAACGACATGGGCGACGGCGCGCTCGGCGTGGTCACCTCGCACCACTATTCGGCCGCGCATCCCTCGGCGCTGAACAAGAAGTTCGTCGACGCGTTCCAGAAGGCCAACCCGAAGATGCGCCCCAACTTCATGGCCGTGGGCGGCTATGACGGCATGCGCGTGATCTACGAGGCGCTCAAGGCCACCAAGGGCCAGGGCGGCGGCGAGGCGCTGCTCGCGGCCATGAAGGGCCAGACCTTCGAAAGCCCGCGCGGGCAGGTCTACATCGATGCGCAGACGCGCGACATCGTGCAGGACGTCTACCTGCGCAAGGTCGAGAAGAAGGACGGGCAGCTCTACAACGTCGAGTTCGATGTGATCAAGGGCGTGAAGGACCCGGGCAAGGCGAAGTAAATACGGGATCGGACTTCCGGACGCAGAAGGAAGACCAAGATTACGCAGAGGGCGCAGAAGGGATTCAAAAACATTTTTCTTGGTTTTCTTTTGCGTCCTCTGCGAAACCTTCGCGTCCTCTGCGTCCGGAAGTCCGAATCCAGCAGCCTCGACCCAGCCGACCCATGCTCACTATTCTTTTCGACGGCATCGCCTACGGCATGCTGCTCTTCGTGCTCGCCGTCGGGCTGGCCGTGACGCTCGGCCTGATGAACTTCATCAACCTTGCGCATGGCGCGTTCGCGATGGCGGGCGGCTATCTCACCGTGTACGCGATGCAGAAGCTCGGCCTGCCGTTCCTGGCCTGCCTGCCGCTCGCGTTCGTCGCGACGGCGCTCATGGGCGCGCTGCTCGAGCGCACGCTCTACCGGCCGATGTACGGCAAGCCGCACCTCGACCAGGTGCTGTTCTCGATCGGCCTGGCCTTCATGGCGGTGGCCGGGGTCGACTACTTCGTCGGCTCGTCGCAGCAGAACCTGCAGCTGCCCGAATGGCTGCGCGGGCGCACCGAGGTCGGCGACGGCGCGCTGCTGCTCGGCATGGGGCACTACCGCATCTTCATCATCGCGGTGTGCGCGGTGCTCACCGTGGTGCTGCAGCTGATCCTCTCGAAGACGCGCTTCGGCAGCCGGCTGCGCGCCGCGGTCGACGATCCGCGCGTGGCGGCGGGCCTCGGCATCAACGTGAACGTGGTGTTCCTGCTGACCTTCGCGGCAGGCTCGGGGCTGGCGGGGCTCGGCGGCGCGCTCGGCGCCGAGATCCTCGGGCTCGACCCGACCTTTCCGCTCAAGTACATGATCTATTTCCTGATCGTGGTGTCGGTGGGCGGCACCTCGTCGATCACCGGCCCGCTTGCGGCCGCGCTGCTGCTCGGCATTGCCGATGTCGCGGGCAAGTACTTCATACCCAAGATGGGCGCCTTCACGGTCTACCTGCTGATGATCCTGATCCTGATGTGGCGGCCGCAAGGCCTGTTCACGCGCAAGGGAGGCCGCTCGTGATGGACGCGTCCGCGCAATCATCGGCACTGCTGCGCAAGGCGCGCTGGCGCCCGCTGGAGTTCGTGGTCTGGGCCGCCGCGTTCGCGTTGCCGCTGCTCGTGCCTTCGCATTCGCTCTTGGTCAACGAGATCGTGATCGTCGCGCTGTTCGCGATGTCGCTCGACCTGATCCTGGGCTACACCGGCATCGTCTCGCTGGGCCATGCGGCGTTCTTCGGCTTCGGCGCCTATGCCGCGGCGCTGTTCGCCAAGCACGTGATGCCCGACCCGATCATCGGTCTGCTGTTCGCCACGGCGCTCTCTGCGGTGCTCGGCCTCGCGGCCAGCGTGACGATCCTGCGCGGCAGCGACCTCACGCGGCTGATGGTCACGCTCGGCACTGCGCTGTTGCTGCTCGAACTGGCCAACAAGCTCGACTGGCTCACCGGCGGCGCCGACGGCCTGCAGGGCGTGGTCATGGGGCCGGTGCTCGGCCGCTTCGAGTTCGACCTCTATGGCCGCACGGCCGCCTGGTATTCGCTCGCGGTCATGCTGCTGCTGTTCCTGGTGATGCGCAGGCTGGTGCATTCGCCGTTCGGCGCCACGTTGAAAGCGATCCGCGACAACCGGCTGCGCGCGATGGCGATCGGCATTCCGGTGGTGTCGCGGCTGGCCGTGATCTACACGGTGGCCGCGGGCGTCGCCGGCGCCGCGGGCGCGCTGCTGGCGCAGACCACCGGCTTCGCCTCGCTCGACGTGCTGGCCTTCGACCGCTCGGCCGACGTGCTGCTGATGCTGGTGATCGGCGGGGTGGGCTGGCTCTACGGCGGCGTGGCGGGCGCGATCGTCTTCAAGCTGCTGCAGACCTGGCTGTCGAACGTCACGCCGCAGTACTGGATGTTCTGGATCGGCCTGATCCTGGTGCTGCTGGTGCTGGTGGGGCGCGACAGGCTGCTGAAGCCATGGGCCTGGCTCGGTGCCGGCCGAAAGAAGACGGCCGCCAAGGAGGGCGCCAAGGCATGACCGACACGGTGCTTTCCACGCAAGGGCTCGTGATGCGCTTCGGCGGCATCACGGCCACCAACGACGTCACGATGGAACTGAAGCGCGGGGCGCGCCATGCGCTGATCGGCCCCAACGGTGCCGGCAAGACCACGCTCATCAACCTGCTGACCGGCGTGCTGGTGCCGACCGCGGGCCGCATCTCGCTGCTCGGCGAGGACATCACCTCGCTCGCGCCGCACAAGCGCGTGGCGCGCGGCCTGGTGCGCACGTTCCAGATCAACCAGCTGTTCGACTCGATGACGCCGCTCGAGACGCTCGCGCTCGTGGTGTCGCAGCATCGGGGCCTGGGCGCGCGCTGGTGGCGCCCGCTCGGTGCCGACAAGGCCGTGACCGCGCGGGCCGCGGAATTGCTCGCGCAGTTCCGCCTGGCCGAGGTGGCCGGGCAGCAGGTGAAGCACCTGGCCTACGGCAAGCGGCGGCTGCTGGAGATTGCGATCGCGCTGGCCTGCGAGCCGCGCGTGCTGCTGCTCGACGAGCCGGTGGCGGGCGTGCCCGCGGGCGAGCGCGAGGAACTGCTGCAGACCGTGGCCGACCTGCCCGCCGACGTGTCGGTGCTTTTGATCGAACACGACATGGACCTGGTGTTCAGCTTTGCCGATCGCATGACGGTGCTCGTCAACGGCACGCTGCTGACCGAGGGCGATCCCGAGACCATCGCCAACGACCCGAAGGTGAAGGAGGTCTACCTGGGCCATGGCACGGGCGCGGAGGCTGCGCATGTCTGAGTTGCTGTTGCGCGTCGAGAACCTGAGCGCGGGCTACGGCGAGGCCGTGGTGCTGCACGACGTGGACTTTGCACTTGGCGAGGGCCAGACGCTCGCGCTGCTGGGCCGCAACGGCACCGGCAAGACCACATTGATCAACACGCTCGCGGGCGCCACGCGCCAGCACGGCGGCGCCATCATGCTGGGCGCCCAGCCGCTGCACAAGCTGGCACCGCACCAGCGCGCGGCGGCCGGCATCGGCTGGGTGCCGCAGGAGCGCAACATCTTCAAGTCGCTCACCGTGCACGAGAACCTCACGGCCGTGCAGCGGGCCGGCCCATGGACGCCGCAGCGGGTCTACGAGATGTTCCCGCGCCTGGCCGAACGCAAGGGCAATCTCGGCACGCAGCTTTCGGGCGGCGAGCAGCAGATGCTGGCCGTGGCCCGCGCGCTGGTGCTCAACCCGCGGCTGCTGCTGCTCGACGAGCCGCTCGAGGGCCTCGCGCCGATCATCGTCGAGGAGCTGCTGCGCGCGATCCGCCGCATCACGCAGGACGAAGGGCTCGCCGCGATCATCGTGGAGCAGCATCCGCAGGCGATCCTCGCGATCTCCGACCGGGCGGTGGTGCTCGACCACGGCACCATCGTCCACAGCGACAGCGCCGCGGCGCTGCGCGCGCAGCCGCAGGTGCTCGAGCGGCTGCTGGGCGTGGCGCGGTAGGTCAAGCGCAGCACGAACGACAGGCAACCCCAAGGAGACAGCAGATGGCGATCCCCGCAACAGTTTTCCGCGGGGGCGCCATGCTGGCGGCCGCGGTCTTGCTCACGGCCTGCGGCACGACCGGGGCGCCGCAACGCCTCACGCTCGGCAACGACCCCGCGGCCGCGTGCGCGGCGCTCGTGGCGCCGGTCGCCGCCTCGGCCATCGCCGTGCCGAGCGGTGCCGCGCAGATCGACTCGGCGACGCTCGTGCCGGCCGCGCCGCTCGCGGTGTCCGAACGCGGACCGACACCTGCTGCGCGCATCACGCCCGCAACGCCCGCGCACTGCAGGCTGCTCGGACGCATCGCGCCGATCGACGCGAGTGCGCCGCCGATCCTGTTCCAGGTCAACCTGCCGCTCGCATGGAACGGCCGCAGCGTGCAGTACGGCGGCGGCGGTTTCAACGGCACGCTGATCAGCGGGCTGGCGCTGGTGCCGGGCGCGCGCTTCGAGCTGCCGTCGCCGCTGGCGCAAGGCTTCGTCACCTACGGCACCGACTCGGGCCACCAGAACGTCGCGGGTCAGCCGCCCCAGGCGTTCTCCCTCAACGACGAGGCGCTGGTCAACTTTGCGCATGCCTCGTACAAGTAGGTGCGCGACGTGGCGGTCGCGCTGATGCAGCGTGCCTATGCGCAGGCGCCGCGAAAGCTGTACTTCGTGGGCAGCTCCGAAGGCGGGCGCGAGGCGCTCACGATGGCGCAGCGCTATCCGAACGATTTCGACGGCATCTTCAGCCGCGTGCCGGTGATCAACTGGACCGGGCTGCAGCATGCGGGCACGCGCAACGGCATCGCCACCTTCGGCGAAGGCTGGCTGCGGCCGGCGCAGGTGCAGCGGGTGCACGACGCGGTGCTTGCCGCCTGCGATGCCGCCGACGGTGTGGCGGACCGCATCGTGTCCGATCCCGTAGGGTGCCTGCAGCGCTTCGACCCCGCGAGCCTGCGCTGTGCGGCGGGCACGCGCGGCGACGATTGCCTGAACGACGCGCAGGTGCAGGCGGTGCGAACGCTGCGCATGCCGTGGCGCTCGCCCGTTCCGCTCGCCAATGGCGTGGCCGAGTACCCGGGCTGGGGCATCGGCGGCGAGGCGACGCCCGCCTTCGCGGCCACGGGCGGCTGGAACGCGTGGTGGACCGGCACGGCCCCGCCCACCGTGCCGCCGCAGCCGAGCAACGGCATCGCATGGTTCTACGGCAGCGGGGCGCTGCAGTATTTCTATGCGCGCAATCCATCGCTCGACGTGCGCAGCTACCGTGCGGAAGACTTCGCGGCCCGCATTGCCGCGGTGTCGCAACTGATGGACGCCACCAACCCGGACCTCACGGCCTTCAGCGCACGCGGCGGCAAGCTGCTGATGCTGGAGCACATGGCCGACTACGCGCAGAGCCCGTTCGCCGGCATCCAGTACTACGAGTCGGTGGTGGCCCGCATGGGCCGCGACAACGTGGGCCGCTTCATGCGCCTGTACACGGCCCCCGGCGTCGACCACGTCGGCAGCGGGGCACCCGCCAACGTCGACATGCTCGCAGCGCTGGTCGACTGGGTCGAGCGCGGGCGCGGGCCGGCCGGACTGCAGCTCGCCGAGCAGGAGGTGCAGCCGCCGTTCAAGACGGTTCGCGCGCGGCCCCTTTGCGAATGGCCGCTGTGGCCGCGCTACATGGGCGGCGAGGCGGCGCTGGCGACCAGCTTCGCGTGCAGCCGGTAGCGCGCGCCGCGCTGCACCTCAAGCGCCCGCATTGCGCTCTGCCGCGCACTGCTCGAGGTGCGCGACCAGCAACTGCGCCGACGGCGACAGCGCGGCTTCGTCGCGAAAGCAGATCGCGAAGCGCCGGCGCGCCCAGGCATCGGCGAGCGGCATCAGGCGCAGGCCATAGGTGTCGGTGAAAGGCTGCGCCACTTCGGCCGGCACCACGCTGATCGCGAGGCCGGCGCGCACCACGCGCAGCGCGGCATCGAAGTTGGACACGAGCACGCGGTACACCAGCGGCTTGCCGGCCACCGCCGCCTCGCGCGCGAGCATCAGCTGCACGGCGCTGAGCGCGGGCATGCCGACGAACTCGTGGTCGAGCACGTCCTCGAAGCGCAGCGGGCCTGGCCGCGCCGCGGGATGCGAAGGGTGCGCGACGATCGCGAGGTGGTCGCTGCGGTAGCTGCGCCGCTGCAGGCCTTCGAGGTCGGCCGCGTCCCAGCACAGGCCGATCGAGGCGCTGCCCTCGCGGATGCCGCGCACGATCTCGGGGCTGACGCGCTCTTCCATGTCGACGCGGATGTTGCGGTGCGCGGGGTTCTGCAAAAAGTTCGCCACGTCCTCGGCCAGCGACTCGGCCAGCGCCGAGGCCGACGCGAGGATGCGCACATGGCCGCGCGCACCGCCCGCATAGGCGGCCATGTCGCGCTCGATGCGGCGCGCGCTGCCGAGCATGGCGCGCGCATGTTCCAGCAGCGTTTCGCCGGCCGGCGTGGGCGCCACGCCGCGGCGCTTGCGCACCAGCAGCGGCGTGCCCACGGCGTCTTCGAGCTGCGCCAGCCGCTTGCTGATGGCCGAGCCGACGATGCTGGCCTGCTCGCCGGCGCGCGCAATGCTGCGGGTCTCGCAAACGGCCACGAAGAGCCGCAGGGTGGTGAGGTCGAGGTCTCTCATGATGTTCCTGATGGGAATCGAACGCCTTCCGAAATGTACCTTCTGGATCAGTTCGGAACTTCTAAGATTGGCGGCATTGTTCCTCACG
Organism: uncultured Variovorax sp.; assembly: GCA_946478645.1. The sequence goes on along the minus strand of CAMLCW010000151.1, from coordinate 4,628 downwards.
ACGGAGACAGAGACCTTGATTCACGCCTTCCTGCCGCCGCGCGCGGTCGTCCGCGAAGTGGGCCTGCGCGACGGCCTGCAGAGCATCGCCCGCGTGCTGCCCACCGCCCGCAAGCTCGAGTGGATAGACGCCGCGCATGCCGCGGGCCAGCGCGAGATCGAGGTCGGCTCCTTCGTGCCGGCGCACCTGCTGCCGCAGCTGGCCGACACGGCCGAGTTGCTCGCGCATGCGAAGACGCTGCCGGGGCTCTTCGCCTCGGTGCTGGTGCCCAACCTCAAGGGCGCCGAGCGGGCGATCGCGGGCGAGGCCGACCTGATGGTGGTGCCGCTTTCGGCCAGCCATGCGCACAGCCTCGCCAACCTGCGCAAGACGCCCGACGAGGTGGTGGTCGAGGTCGGCCGCATCCGCGCCGCGCGCGACGCGGCGGGCGCGCAGACGCTGATCGAAGGCGGCGTGGGCACGGCCTTCGGCTGCACGCTGCAGGGCCATGTCGACAGCGACGAGGTGCTGCGGCTGATGCAGGCGCTGCTCGATGCGGGCGCCGACCGCGTGAGCCTGGCCGACACCGTGGGCTATGCCGATCCGGCGATGGTGCGCAGCCTGTTCGAGCGCGCGCTGCGCATCGCCGGCGACCGGCTCTGGTGCGGCCATTTCCACGACACGCGTGGGCTCGGGCTTGCCAACTGCTATGCGGCGCTCGAAGTGGGCATCACGCGCTTCGACGCCTGCCTCGCGGGCATCGGCGGCTGCCCGCATGCGCCCGGCGCGAGCGGCAATGTCGACACCGAAGACCTCGTCTTCATGCTCGAGCGCATGGGCGTGGCGACCGGCGTCGACCTGCCCAGGCTGCTCGCACTGCGCGCGCGCGTGGCCGGGTGGCTCGACGGCGAGACCCTGCAGGGCACGCTCTGGCGCGCGGGCTTTCCGAAGACCTTCGCGCTGGCCTCGGAGGGCGCAGCGCCATGAGCAGCCAAGAAGAAAAGCGCCTGCCGCTCGCGGGCATCCGCGTCGTCGAGTTCACGCACATGGTCATGGGCCCGACCTGCGGCATGGTGCTGGCCGACCTCGGCGCCGAGGTGATCAAGGTCGAGCCGATCGAGGGCGACCGCACACGCCACCTGCTGGGCGCGGGCGCGGGCTTCTTCCCGATGTTCAACCGCAACAAGAAGAGCATCGCGCTCGACCTGCGAAATCCGCAGGGGCTGGAGGCGGCGCTGCGCCTGTGCGTCGGCGCCGACGTGGTGGCGCAGAACTTCAGGCCCGGCACCATGGACAAGTACGGCCTCGGCCATGCGGCGCTCGCGAAGCTCAATCCGCGGCTGGTGTACGTCAACCACACGGGCTTCCTGCCCGGGCCTTACGAGCACCGCACCGCGCTCGACGAGGTGGTGCAGATGATGGGCGGGCTCGCCTACATGACGGGGCGGCCCGGCGATCCGCTGCGCGCCGGCACCAGCGTGAACGACATCATGGGCGGCATGTTCGGCGCCATCGGCGCCATGGCCGCGCTGATGCAGCGCGCGCAGACCGGCCAGGGCCAGGAGGTGAACTCGGCGCTGTTCGAGAACAACGTGTTCCTGGTCGGCCAGCACATGCTGCAGTACGCGATCACCGGGCAGGCCGCGGCGCCGATGCCCGAACGCATCTCGGCCTGGGCGCTGTATGACGTGTTCACCGTGAAGGACGGCGAGCAGATCTTCCTGGCCGCGGTGAGCGATGCGCAATGGACGGTGTTCTGCGATGCACTCGGCTTCGACGACCTGAAGGCCGACCCGGCGCTGCGCACCAATAACGACCGCGTGCGCCTGCGGCCCACGCTGCTCGCCGAACTGCGCCGGCGGCTTGCCGATCGCACGGCGGCCGAGCTCTCGGCGATCTTCGAGGCCCGCGGCCTGCCGTTCGCGCCAATTACGCGGCCCGAAGACCTCTATGACGATCCGCACCTGAAGGCGACCGGCGGCCTCGCCGACATCCGCCTGCCCGACGGCGAGCGCGCGGGCGAAGTGGCGCAGACCACCTTGTTCCCGCTCACGCTGGGCGGCGAGCGGCTCGGCGTGCGCCTCGATCCGCCCACGCTCGGCGAACACACGCGCGAGCTGCTGGCCGAGCTCGGCTATGCCGACGCGCAGATCGCGGCCATGCAGGCCGCGCAGGCCGTTGCCTGAACGCTTTCCAGAACCACAAGAGAGAGAGACAAACAGACCATGCAAACGACTTCCTTTGCCATGCGCCGCCGCGCGCTGTTGGGCCTCGGCGCTTCGGGCGCCGCGCTGGCCGCCTTCCCCGTGCTTCCCGCCTTGGCGCAGGGTTCCGACAAGCCCATCCGCCTGATCCTGCCGATCAGTGCCGGCTCGGGCGTGGACGCGATCGCGCGCGCGGCGTCGGTGGCGCTCGGCAAGGCTTTCGGCCAGCCGGTGGTGATCGAGAACCTGCCGGGCGCGGGCGGCATCACCGGCACCTCGGCCGTGGTCAAGGCCGCGCCCGACGGGTTCACGCTCGGCGTGGTGTCGAACAACCACGTCATCAATCCGGCCGTCTACAAGAAGATGCCCTTCGACCCGATCGCCGACGTCACGCCGATCAGTGTGGTGGGCGCAACGCCGCTCGTGCTGGCCGTCAACCCGAAGCTGCCGGCGAAGAACGTGCGTGAACTGGTCGCGCTCTTGCGCGCCAAGCCCGACGCCTACAACTACGCATCGTCGGGCAACGGCACGATCATCCACCTGGCGGGCGAGATGTTCCTCGAGGAAGCCGGCGTCAAGGCGCGGCACATTCCCTACAAGGGCACCGGCCCGATGGTCACCGACATGATCGCGGGCCAGGTCGAGCTCGGTGTGGTGGCGCTGCCCGCGGTGCAGCCGCACCTCAGGAGCGGGGCGCTGCGCGCCATCGGCCTGTGCGGACCTGTGCGCTCACCGGCCGTCCCCGACCTGCCGACGATCGCCGAGCAGGGCCTGCCCAACTATGCCGTCGAGGGCTGGTTCGCCGTGATCGGCCCCGCGAAGATGCAGGCCGCCGACATCCAGCGCGTGCACGACGCCGTGGCCGCCGCCTTCACCAGCGCCGAGGTGCGCGAGGCGATGGACAAGCAGGGCAACATCGTCAAGCCCACCACGCCCGAGCAGGCCGCCGCCTACTTCCGCAGCGAGGCCGCGCGCTACGCGGCGCTGGTGAAGAAGGCCAACGTGGTGGTCGAATAGCGCGGCACCGGTTCGTTCGCAGCGCTCAGTGGGCGCTGGTCAGCTTCAGGCCGAGAATGCCCGCGACGATGAGACCGACGCAGAGGATGCGCGCCGCATTGGCGGGCTCGTGGAACAGCACGATGCCGAGGATCACCGTGCCCACCGCGCCGATGCCGGTCCATACCGCATAGGCCGTGCCCACGGGCAGCGTGCGCATCGCCCAGCCGAGCAGCACCACGCTGAGCACCATCGAGATGGCGGTGCCGACCGAAGGCCACAGCCGCGTGAAGCCTTCCGTGTACTTGAGACCGATGGCCCAGCCCACCTCGAGCAGGCCCGCCACCAACAACACGATCCACGCCATGTGCGCTCCTTGAAAGAAAAAAAGTCGGCTCGGCTCAATACCGCAACGGTCCCAACCCAGTGCACCCGTGGAACGGGCTTTGCCCGGCCACCGGGTGCGCCCCCCAGTGGGGGGAGGCGGCTACACGAAGTGAGCCGCTTCGGGGGGCGTCAAGGTTTCACGGCGCGGTAGAGGGCGCGCACGAAGTCCGATTGCGTGATCATGCCGGTGAGCCGCTTTTCATGGTCGATGATGGGGATATGGTGGTGGCCGCCTTCCGAGAACAGCGGCACCAGGTCGACCACCGGCCGGTCGGCGCTGGCCACGCGCACCTGGCGCGTCATGATCTGGCCCACCACCTCGGGCTTGTTCGAGACCACCGTGCGCGTGGCGCGGATCAGGTCGCGCAGGCGCCCCGCGATGCCTTCGTGGTGCTCGAGGTCGAGTTGGCGGAAGAAGTCGGCCCGCGTCACGATGCCCACCACGCGGCCCGTGCGGTCGGTCACCGGCAGCGCCTTGATCTGGCGCTGCTTCATCAGCATCCAGGCTTCCTGCAGCGGCGTGCCGAACTCCACCGAGATCGGGTCGCGCGACATGATGTCGCGGCAGTGCAGCGTGCCGAGCCGGCGCTTGTACGACTCGAGTTCGGTCTGCTGGATCAGCGATTCGAGGTCGTCGCGGCTGATGTCGAGCACCTGGTTGTAGCGCGCGAGCACCGCGTCGATGTCGGCCTGGCTGAAGCGGGCCTCGCCGGCCTCGGCGGAGGGCGGCCGCGCGAGCTGCACATGCGGATAGCGCCGGCCCGTGAGGCTGTTGTAGGCCACGCCCGCGAGCACCAGCAGCAGCGAGTTGGCGAAGGCTGGGAAGAAGGCGGCCGAGAAGTCGGTGGTGTGGGTGAGCACCGCGAGCAGCGCCGCCGCGCCGCCCGGCGGATGCAGGCTGCGCGTGGCGAACATCAGCCCGATCGCCAGGCCCACGCCCGCGGCGGCGGCCCAGGCGGTGTCGGGGATCCAGCGCACGCAGGCGATGCCCACCAAGGTGGAAAGCGTGTTGCCGACCAGCACCGACCAGGGCTGGGCCAGCGGGCTCGCAGGCACGGCAAA
>CAMLCW010000150.1 GCA_946478645.1 uncultured Variovorax sp. | reverse complement strand
GCCGAAACGCGAACGTACCCCGACATCGGTTGCGGCGCGTTCTTGAAGCGGTAGCGCCACCGAAAGCGTCCTTGCCGCAGCCATGGCTGCTCCGCGTCGGGCGACCAGAGTTCTTCCGGCGCGGTGTTCGCGAAGTCGTACGGGCTGTAGATGCCGGGGCACGCCACGCTTTCGAAGGCCAGCGGCGGAAGAATGTCGTCGCAGTCCTCGACCTCCACCGTGCACTGGCTGAAGCAGTGGTAGTCGCCGCCGATCACGAAGAGATTCTGTGCACCGTCGAGCGCGAGCAGTTCGAACAGGCGCTCCAGTGAAGCCGGAAAGCGCAGCCAGCCGTCCGAGCGCAGGCGATAGGCCTCGTGGCCGACGGCGTTCCTGAACACGGGCGCGACCGGCGTGGACATCACGAGGAAGCGCGGGCGCCCCGCGTGCCGGCTGTGCTGCAGCCACCGGGCCAGTGCGTCGAACTGGTTGCCGGTCATGATGCGGTTCGCGCGGCCATCGACCGTGCTGCCCTCGAAGCGGCGGTTGCGCGTGTCGCACACGAAGGTGGGGAAGCCACCCTGCTTCATCTCGTACCACAGGCCGCGCCGCGGCCGCTGCGCGTTCGTCCACCCCGCAGGGCCCGCGGCGTACTCGTAGCGCCACATCGCCGCGAAGGCGCTGCGCCACTCGCGCGACCGGTTGCCCCGGGCGCTGTTGCCGTGGTCGTTGCGGAATTCATGGTCGTCGGCCGCCATGTACGCTGGCACGCGCGCCATGAGCGCGCGCTGGTTCGGCGCGGTCCAGGCTTCGCGGTAGGCGTCGAAGAACCGCAGCCGCGTGCCCTGCACGCCGCCCGATGCCGCGAGCGAATCGGCATACACCTGGTCGCCGATCATCAGCACGTGGCTCAGGCCCGCCGGCTCGTGCAGGGCCTTGTCGAAGCCCCGGTCGGCCATCTGGCGGTCGATGAGCAGCGGCGCCTGCCGGCAGCACACGACGAGGAAGTCGAGGCGCGTCGCGTCCGGTGCCTGCGTGCGCCACCAGCCTGCGTCGAGCACCACGCTGCCGGGGCGCGCCTTGGCCGGTCGCTCGGGGCTTTCGCGACGAGGCGGCTCTGTGCCGAGCACCTGGCGGTCCCAGGCCTGCGAGAAGGCGCCGGCCGTCCTGATGTCGTCGCCTGACGTGTCGAGCGTGGTGCAGACCCGCACCTCCACCGCCTGCCCGTGGTACGCCGCGGGGATCGTCACGCGCAACACCGCCTCGCCTTCTTCCCAGAAGGCCGCAGCGTCTTCGGCGATGGCGCCGGCGGGTGTGGGTGCGGCGGGGAGCACGGGCGTGGCGTGCGCGGTGAGCGTCGACGCATCGCCCGCTTGCCCGGGGCGCGCGACGATGGTGTAGATGTGCGACGGCGGGTTGCGCTGCTCGTCGACCTTGAGGCCGAGCGTCAGCGTGCAGACGCCCAGTGGGTCGACATAGGCATCGCCGATCCAGGGGCCGATCGTCGGCCGGCGGAACCAGGGCCGGGGCGCGCGGCGCAAGCTGGGCGCAACGGTGCCTGGCGCCGGCGGGACATGGCCGTCGAGGAAGCAGGCGATGCGCGGAAAGACGTCGGTGGCAGCGTCGTTCCCGACCACGCAGTCGAGGTGCCCGTAGCCCTTGACGACATGGCGAGCGACCTGGCTGCTCGCGCCGTTCACCTCCTGCAGCAGGCGCATCGACTCGAGCGTGCCGCGCGGCGCGAACACGTCGTTCAGCCCGCCCTGGATGAACAGCACCGGCATCGACAGGCCGCCCCGGATGTGCGGGTCGGTCACGTAGGGGCTGGCACCGTCCTGGTTGGTGAGCCGGCGCAGCAACGCATATTGCACGGTCTGCTGGTAGGTCGTGAGGTTGCACCCGCCGAGCAGGTCGGGCAATGCGTCGAGCAGCGGCTGGCTGGCGCCGGCTTGCGCGTCGTGCATGTTGCGCCATTGGAAGAGCTGGGCAAACACGCCGGCACTGCGCATGGCGTTGACCAGCCGGCCGTTGTGCACCGCGTCGCGCGACAGCGCAAGGCCCGGGTCGGCATCGCGCAGGCGTCCGGTCTGCGGATCGCTGCCGCCCATGTACGGAAAGCTCGCCAGCACGCGGTCCAGTGCCTGCTCGCCGGCCGTTGCATCGGCATCGACCGTGGCCTTCACCATGCCGAGCCCGAGCAGCTTCTGCGCGCGATTGCCCAGGTAGCCGCGCATGCGGTTGCCGCGCGGCAGATGCACCACCGGACCCACCTGCATCAGCACCACGCGCCGGATGCCATGCTGCAGTGGCCTCGGCCCGCCGGGCGCGAGCGCGCGCACGGCCGCCGAATCCCTCGGGCTCAGTGCGGCCATGCAGAACATCGCGGCGCCGATGCAATGCGCCACGATGTCGATCCGGTCGTCGATCGGCCCGGCGCCAAGGCCGCGCTCGCCGGCATGCGCGATCCTCACCGCGTCGACCAATGCGGGGATGTCCTCGGTCGCGATGTCGTCCATCACCCATTGCTGCTCGCAGGTGGGCAGGCCGATGCTCGTGCGCATCTCGCCGACCCACACGTCGCGCCCCTGCAGCGCCAGCCACTGCGCCATCGGCATGCGGATGGCTTCGTGCGTGAACTGGATGCCGCCCGATCCGAAGCCATGCAGCAGCAGCACCGGCCTGGCGTGCGTGCCCGGCGCCGGATTGCGCAGCCTGTAGCGGGTGAGCCGAAGCTGGAGCGGCCCGCAGCCGGACTTGCGCGCGTCGCTCCACACGCCGTCATGAAAGCTCACCTCGAGGTTCTTGAAATCCTCGCGCTCCGACGGATACGGCAGGCGCCGCCACGGCCGCGCCGCCGCATAGTCGGGTTTGCGGAAGGTGAGGAAGTGCTGCGCAAAGATCACCCGGCCCGCGTAGAGCATAAGCGAAAGAAGGTCGCGCAGCCCGGCCACGCCGTCGGCCTGCGCTTCGAGCGTGAGCGGCAGCGCGTCGCGGCCCATCATGTAGATCTCGTCGTAGCGCAGCTCGGCCACGCGCCGCCGCGCGAAGCCCCAAGGCCGAGTGGCATAGAGCGTCATGCCGGTGAGCTGCTCCCAAGGGTTTCCGCCCGGCGCGTACACCAGGCGCTTCTCGCCGCGCAAGACGGTGCCTTCGGCGAACAGGTAGCTGCAGTCGCCGAAGCTCACCGCGATCGGCTTGCTCAGCGGCTTGAACTCGTAGGCCAGGTAGCGTGCGTCGCCGAAGTGCGAAAGCATCTTCACGAACGCCCACCCAAGCTCGACCCTCTTGCGAAGACCGACGCCAGCGCCGACCGATGCTGCGAGATCGGCGTCGGCACGCAGGCTGCTCCAGGCCTTCAGCGTGCGCAAGATGCGGGGCAGTGCCCCGCTGGGCCGGCGCTCGAACCAGTGGACCGTGCCACCCAGTACATCCGGGCCGCTGTACGCGGTCGGGAACTGGTCGGACTGGCGCTGCGAAGCGCCGTCTTGCACCGACTGCACGAACTGCAGCGTCGCCTCGAAAGACAGCGACTTGGCATGGGCCCGCGTGAAAGCCTGCAGGTCGTCGATCGACTGGAACCTAAAGCGCAGGTTGATGCGCGGGATGCCCGCAGCGGGGCCGCCCGACTGCGGCGCGCAGGCCAGGCGGCCGTACATCCGTTCGCTGAAGGCCAGCTGGATCGGTGGGGCCGATCGCACGGGCACCGGCCGCATCGGGCGCGCGGGTCCGGGCGCGTCCGCGGGCGCGCGCTGGGTGCCCGCCACGGGTTCGCCCCATTCGCGCAGCCACTGCGCCACGATGCCGAGGGCCAGCGCAGTGATGGTCAACAACGGATTGATGCCCAGCGAGGTGGGAACGATCGAGCCGTCGAGCACGTAGAGGCCCTCATGGATGCGCCGGTCTTCACGCCCGGCCCACTGCGCGCCGCTGCGCCCCGGCGCATCGCCGCGGTCGCCGTGGCCCGCATCGAAGACGCGGCCGAACGGATCGACCACGCCCGTCTTCATGGTCTCGGCCATGCGGCAGCCACCGAGCGGATGCACGGTGAGCAGCTGGCGTTCGGTGGGCGGGTCGATCAGCGGCGAATCGGGCACGGCCTGCCAGATCGGGTTGCGAACCCAGAAGGCGCCGCGCTGGCGCTCGGTGGCGCCGAGCAGCAGCCGGTCGATGCGCCCGAAGCAGCCGGCCGCGCCGGCGCCGGGCCAGTGCACGGTGAGATTGCCGTCGTGCCGGGCGCGTTCGAAGCCCGGCAGCAATTGCAGGCGGCCCTGCGCCCCGTCGTGCCCGAGCGCCGCCACGAGCAGCGTGCGGTCGAGCGCAGCCGGATCGACCGTGGTGTGCTCGGCCGTGCCCGCGTGCGTGCGCGCGCCGTGAAAGCGGGTCCAGCGCTGCGGCAGCATCAGGCTGGTCATGAGTTCGCCGAACAGCCAGCCCAGCGGGGCCGGCACCGTGAGGTCTTCCACCACGAGGCGGTCGTGCGGATTCGCCGACGCGCGGCCGAGCTCGACCATGTGCGTGATGGTCGGCCCCGGCGCGGACTCGGCGCCGGCGGCGGGTTCGCGTGCCCAGCCGCGCACCGCGTCTTTCAGTTCGCACTGCGCGCCGATGACGTCGGCGTTGGTCGAGAAATGGTGGCCGAGCTGGCCCGAGAAGCGCAGCCCGGCGCATTGCGAGCGCATCAGGATCTCGGTGCTGCCGAAGGTGCCCGCTGCGAGCACCACGCGTCGCGTGCGCAGCGTGTAGGGCGCGGTGCGCGTGGGCAGCCGTGCCGGGTCGCTGAACGCCCAGTGCACCAGCCATCCGCCGTCTTGCGGATCACGTGCCACGTCGAGCACCGTGGCGCCGGTGAAGAGGTGCGCACCGTGCCGGCGTGCCTCGCCCAGCAGGTTGCGCGCCAGGGTCTGCTTGGCGCCGTGGTTGCAGCCGCTGAAGCAGTTGCCGCAGCGCGTGCAGCCGCCCACCTCGCTGCTGGCGGGGGTGATGGTCAGGTCGACCGGACGGACCGTCGCGCCGGGGCCGAGCGTGCTGGCCAGCCGGTCCATGGCCGGGCGCTTGCCCGGCTCCGTCGCGGCCCAGGTGCGCGCCGCCAGGGCCTTGTGGGCCTCGTCGTAGAGCTGCTTCCAGCGCGCTTCGTCGCCGCGCCAGGGACGCGGCCAGGCGGCGTCGGCCAGCGTGCGCGCATCGGCCTGCTCGGCCACGCCGGCATTGATGAGCGAGCCACCGCCCAGCCCGTTGGCCACGAGCGCGCTGACGTCGTCGCCGAGCTTGACGTCGAACAGCCCGTCGGGGACGCCGCGGATCTCGGCGCGCGTGCCACCGGACATGCGCACGTGCGCGACAAGTTCCTCGAGCGTGCCCGGGAAGTCGCCCGGCTGGTATTCGAGCCCGCGCTCCAGCACCGCGACCGACTGCGGCTTCGCGGCGCCGGCGCCCCATTCGGCGATGCGCGACGCGGCCACCGCGGCGCCATACCCGCTGCCGACGATCACGCAATCGAAGGCCGGCGGCGTGCCCGCGCCCGCGTCTTCCTCCGCGGCCAGCACCTCCGCGCCTTGCGACAGCCATTCGCTACCTCGTTGCATGGTCGATCCTTTCGCGCTGAGATGTCCATTCAGGCCTTCGCCTCGGGCCCGACCAGATCGAGCATCGCGGCGATCAAGGCGGCGCTGCCCACCGGCTTGTGCAACAGCGGCCATCCGGCCGATGCAAGGCGTGCGAGCCGCGAAGGCGCGGTCTCGCCGGTGACCATGAGCGCGGGGATCGGATGGCCCGCTTCGGCCAGCAGCTGCACCAGGCGCACGCCGTCGATCTCTCCGTGCAGGCGGTAGTCGACCACGAGCACCGTCGCGCCATAGCCCGCGTCGAGCAGGCGGCGTGCCTCGTACAGGTTGGAGGCGGTCTCGACCGCGATGCCCGTCGCCTCCAGCAGGCTGCGCAGCGACAGCCGCACTTCGGTCTCGTCGTCGATCACGAGCACGCGCAGCCGATGCATCGGCAACGTCGCTGCAGGCGAGGGCGCTCCGGCCATGGCAACGGGCGTGGTGCCCGGCTGCAGCACCGGCAGCTCGAAGAAGAATGTGGTGCCCTGGGGCTCGCGCGCCGCGATCTGCAGCTCGCAGCGCAGAAGCCGGGCCTGCCGGCGCGCGATGGCCAGGCCCAGACCCACGCCCTGGCCACCCGTGCGCCCGGGGTTCGCGAGCTGGCGGAAGTCTTCGAACACCGCTTCGCGGTCGGGCTCGGGAATGCCGATGCCGGTGTCGCTCACGGCAATGCGCACGCGCGATCCACCGTGCACCAGGCTGGCCGCCAGCTCGACATGCCCCTCGGGTGTGAACTTGATCGCGTTGCCTGCAAGGTTGTCGAGAATGCTGCGCAGCAGGCTTTCGTCGCTCATCGCGAGCATCGATGCCGCGGGCCCTTCGATGCGCAACTGCAGGTCGAGGCCGCGCTCGCCGGCCTCGTGCGCAAAGGCTTCGCAGACCCGCGCCAGCAGCACGGGCAGGGCCACGGGCTGCAGCACGACCGGCACGCTGTCGGCGTCCAGCCGTGCGATGTCGAGGTACTTGCTCACCAGCGGCTGGATGCGGTCGAGCGCGCGCTCGATGCCGGCCGCCACGTCGAGCAGCTTCTCGTGCTCGAGCTGGCGTGCATACGCCGCGACAGCGTCGCCATACCAGCGCAGCGCGCCGAGCGGCTGGCGCAGGTCGTGGCTCGCGGTCTCGAAGAAGCGCGTGCGGGCCACCACCGCTTCTTCCGCGCGGCGCCCTTCGTGACGCGCCAGGTCGCGCTGTTCCTCGAGCGCCTGGCGCAGCCGCACCTCCTTGCCCAGGATCCGGCCGAAGTCGCGCACATAGAGCGTCAGCAGCGTGAACATCAGCAGCAGCAGCAAGGCGATCCAGGCGCCTTCCACATTGCCGCGCAGCAGCCAGACCGACATCAGCGAGAGCGCGACCGGCGTGCTCCAGGCCAGGTAGAGCGGCACCACGCCCACCACCGTGCCGACACCCCCGGCCGCCATGCCCAGCATCACCATCGTCACGGCGTAGTGCAACTCGTTCGATGCATGGCCGAAGGCGGCAACGATCGGCCAGCTGCGGGTCAGCCCCACCAGAAAGAACCACGCCATCAGCGTGCGAAAGCCGCGCCCGGTGCCATGCGCCTGCCGTCGCAGCAGGCGCCGCGCCACCACCGCCCGCCCGAGCGACACCGCGGACGAAATGCCGAGCCATGCGAGCGCGCCTTCGGCAATGCCGGCGCGATACAGCAGAAAAGCCAGCAGCGCGTCGGCCGCGAACACCGGCAACGGTGAGCGCCGGACCTCCTCGCACACGGTCTCCAGCTGCGATGAGCGCGCATCCGGCAGCGCGTTCTCAGGCATGGCGCACGCCATGGACCTGGTGAACGGCTTCGCCCCGGCGGCGCACGCCGACGATCGCGAGGATCGCCTTCACGTGCGTCTTCACGGTCGATTCGGCAATACCCAGTTCGCGCGCGATCTGCTTGTCGCCGACGCCCGTCATCATGACCTTGAACACCGCGCACTGGCGCTGTGTCAGCTCGGGGAACAGCGCTTGCGGGTCGGGCGCCGGCCGTGCCGCGGCGCTGCGGCGGCCGGCACCGTGCGCGCGTTCGAGCAGCGCCTTGGACGGCATGTAGATACCGCCGCGCAGCGCGACGTGGATCGCATCCATCAGCACGCTGCCCCGCGCCGACTTGGGCACGAAGCCCGACAACTCGTGTTCGATCAGCAGACGTGGCCAGTTCCGGCGCTCGTCGCCCGACACGACGATCACCGGCACCATCGGATGGGCCTGCCGCAGCGCCGCGATCACGGCGCTCGCATCGACAGGCTGCCCGTCGCTTCCGAGCAGGTTCCAGTCGAGCACCACGAAGCCGTACTCGACCGTCGATGCAAGGCGAAGCGCGGCGTCGATCTCGGCCGTCTTGTCGAGCGTCAGTTCCGGCATCGACGCCTGGAGGAATGCGTCGAGCCCGTCGAGCATCATCTGCTCGTCGTCAATGACCAGGGCACGCATCGCACCTCCGAGTTCAGCAGCAGGACCATCGAACCGCCACGGGAAGGCTAACGTCCGGCCCGCGGACGCGCCATCCACAGGACGAGGGATGACATCCCCCGTTCGAATGCTTTCGCTGCGGGCCGGTGTCCTCCATGCGAATGCACTGGCTCCCTCGCAAGCGCCTCGCCGGTCCCCCGGCGTGCGGACGCGCCATACGCGCCTTCGGCCTACCTTTGTCTGGCTGCGGCGCAGTGCCGCAGCACCCGGTTCTTCAATCTTTGCAAGGAGCTAATCATGAAAAATCTTGTAACCCTGGCGTGTGCATTGCTCGCGACGGGGGCCGCCTTCGCAGGCAGCTCCAGCGCCGACGACAACCTGGCGAACCGCACGCCGTTCGTGGGCACCGCGACGCGGGCCGACGTCGAGGCCGAGCTCGCCCGGGCCACCCAGTCGGGCGATCTCTATGGCGCGCACGGCACGCAGATGATCAACCTCGCGCGCTACGCCTATCCGCCGCGGACCGCGCCCGAGGGAAAGTCGGCCGAGCAGGCCCAACGCGAGCTTGCCACCGCCATGCGCGACGGCGACATGCTGGCCCACGACGAGAGTGGCCTCACCTATGCGCAGCAGAACCCGGCGCGCTTCGCGCGGTCGCAGGCCGATGACGATGCGCGGCAGCTTGCCGGGGCGACGCCGTTGGCGGTGGACTAGTTCGATGGGTGCTCGCCATCGGGCCCCGACAACTCGGCCACCAGAAAATCCCTGAAGCTCTGCGCCGCGGGCGACAGCGCCCGCGCGCGCGGACAGAAGAGCGACAGGTGCCGGTCGACCGTCGGTGAGACCAGCGGGCGCGCCACCAGCCCGAAGGATTCGAGCATCGGCAGCGCGCGGCTCGGCTGCGCGGTGATGCCGAAGCCGCTGCGCACCATGCCGAGCGCCGTGGTGATGAACGACACCTCGTGCTCGGGATGCAGCGCCAGCGACGCCGAGTGTTTGAACAGGTCCGCCTGCAGGCGGGCCGTGAAGTCCGGCGTGAGGCTCACGAACGGATGCGCAAGCGCCTGCGTCCACGTCACCCGGCTGCGCGCCGCGAGCGGATGGTCGGGCCGGCAGACCAGCCGCATGCGGTCGCGCATCAGGCTTTGCTGCAGCAGTTCGGGCGGCGTCTGGCGCTGCGGCGCTATGCCCAGGTCGGCTTCGCCGCTGGCCACCCGCGTGGTGGCCTGCTGGTTGAGCGAGTCGAGCACGTACACGGCGATGGCCGGAAACCTGCGCCGGTAGCGGTGGATCATTTCAGGCAGCGTGGTGGCGGCGTAGAGCGGCGTGCATGCGATGCGCACCGTGCCGCGCTTCTTCTGCTCCAGATCCTGGGTGCTCTCGAGCGCGCGCGAGAGATCGTCGAGCACCTGGCGCGCGAGCGGATAGAACTCGCCGCCGGCATGCGACATCGACGTGGCGCGCGTGGTGCGGTCGAACAGGCGCACCCCCATGTTCCTTTCGAGGTCGCGGATCAGCAGGCTCAGCGCCGACGGCGTGAGATGCAGGCGCCGGGCCGCGGCCGCAAAACTGCCGGCATCGGCGATGGCGACGAAGGCGCGCAACTGGCGGAAGGTGACGTTTCCGATATTCATAAGACAAGCTCAACAAGGGCTAAAAAAGTCTAGCTTGTCTTAGCAATGGGCGCTACCTACGATGACCCCATCCCGACTGCGAAGACACAGAAACACGATGCTCCGATTCGATCCCAACCTGCGGTGGCTCTTCACCGAATACCCGATGCTCGAACGCTACGAGGCCGCCGCGAGGGCGGGCTTCAAGGGCGTCGAGGTTGCCTTTCCCTATGCGCATCCAGCGCGCGAGATCGCGGCGCGGCTCGAGGCCAACGATTTGCAGCTGGTGCAGATCCTTTCTCCGTTCGACTGGGACGCGGGCGAGCGCGGCTACGCGGCGCTGCCCGGCATGGAGGCGCAGTTCAGGCAGAGCATCCACACCGCGATCGACTATGCGGCGCAGGTGGGCGGGCCGATGATCCACGTGATGCCCGGCAACATCGCGCCCGGCATGGACCGCGCGCGCTGCATGGCGCTGTTCCAAGAGAACATCGCCTGGGCCGCCGACCAGGCTCGCGCGAGCGGGCTCACGCTGATCCTCGAGCCCTGCTGCAGGGCGCGCTTTCCCGACTTTCTCTACCACCGCATCGAAGAAGGCGTGGACGTGGTGCGCGCGCTCGGCCGCGACAACGTGAAGCTGTGCTTCGACACCTTCCACATCCAGATGGAGCAGGGCGCCATCGCCGACCGGCTGGAGGCCACCTGGCCGCACATCGGCCACATCCAGGTGGGCAGCGTGCCCGGGCGCCACGAACCCGGCACGGGCGAGATCCATTTTCCGTACCTGTTCGAACGCATCGAGGCGATGGGATGGAAAGGCTGGATCGGCTGCGAGTACGCGCCATCGGCCCACACGCTCGACACGCTCGCATGGGCCGCCGGCCACGGCATCCGCGACTCTCGCGCAGCCGGCGTGGCAACGAACTGAAGGAGGAAAGAAATAATGCTGAGCGCAGCCGACAACGACCTGCTCACCCGCACCGGCGCCGAGACGCCGATGGGCCAGTTCTTCCGCCGCTTCTGGCAGCCCGCGGTGCTCTCGCGCGAACTGCCCGAGCCCGACGGCGCGCCGATGCGCGTGACGCTCATGGGCGAGAAGCTGGTGGCCTTCCGCAACAGCGACGGCGTGGTCGGGCTCGTCGATTCGCGCTGCCCGCACCGCGGCGCGGACCTGTACTTCGGCCGCAACGAGGGCTGCGCGATCCGCTGCGTGTTCCATGGCTGGAAGTTCGACCTGCAGGGCCGTCCGGTCGAACTGCCGAACGTGCCGCCGGGCGCGAGCTACCACGACACATTGCGGCTGAAGGCCTACCCCACGCGCGAGCACGGCGGCATCGTCTGGGCCTACATGGGGCCGGATCCGTGGGAGCGTGAGCTTCCGCAATTGCCCCAGCTCGAGTTTGCCGACCTGCCGCCGTCGCACCGCTACGTGACCAAGAAGCTGCAGGAATGCAATTGGGCGCAATCGATCGAAGGCGCGCTCGACACTTCGCATTTCTCGTTCCTGCACATGCCGGCGCCCGGCGTGCCGTCGAACGCCAATCCCGATGCGCCCGCGGACGAGAAGCGGCTGCGCTGGATCCGCGAAGACCCGCTGCCGCTGTTCTCGATCCTGGAGCATGAGGTCGGCTTCGTGGTGGGCGGCGCGCGCCGCGCCGACGGCGGCACGCGCTACTGGCGCAGCGCGCAGTTCGCGCTGCCGTCGCACAGCACCACGCCGTCGACCCTGCCCGGCGAGACGCACTTCGGCTACACCTGGGTGCCGATCGACGACGAGAACTGCTGGATCTACACCTACGCCTGGAACCCCGAGCGGCCGCTCGGCGACGACGAACTCGCAAAGTTCAAGGAAGGGCATGGCGTCATCGCGGAGGTCGATGCGAACTTCATCCCGGTGCGCAACCGGGCCAACGAGTACCTGATCGACCGCCACCACCAGAAGCACATCAGCTTCACCGGCGTGCGCGGCGTG
>CAMLCW010000149.1 GCA_946478645.1 uncultured Variovorax sp. | reverse complement strand
CAGGGAATGGTCGAGCGCCGGCATGGCCGCGGCACATTCGTGCTGGGTGCGCCCGCGCAGGCGCGCCCGGCGCCCACCCTCAGCGTGATCGACAGCCTGCGCCAGACGGCCACAGAGACGGTGGTGCAGGTGCTCCAGGTCGAGCAGGCCGTGCCGCCCCGTGACGTCGGCCTCCTGCTGCAGTTGGCGGCCGGCGAAAAGGCGATGCATGCGCTGCGGCTGCGCATCAACCGCAGGGGCGAGCCGGCCATGCTGACCGACGCCTGGGTGCCGGCGCAGCTTGGCAGGCGCGTCACCGAAGCAGCCCTCAAGAAGAAGGCGCTCTACGAGATCCTGATGGCGCAGGGGGTGCAGTTCGGGCGCGTGGTGCAGGAGATCAGCGCGACGGTTGGTGACCCGCAGCGCGCCGGCCTGTTGCGCACCGAGGTCGGCGCGCCCATCCTGAAGCTGGTCCGCTTGATGCACGACATGGACGAGCGCCCGGTGCAGCACCTCACGGCGTATCTGGCGGCCGACCGCGCCAGCATGCTGATGGAGATCGCAGGTGCTTCGGTCAACACGCTGACGGCGGGGCAGATCGTGCTGGACGGGCCGGCTTGACGGGCGACCTGCCTATAATTTTTACTTCCGCTCCCTCGCCACAGATCAGCACCTGCCGCATCTCAGCCAACTGGGGAGTTCTTCCCCCTGTCTCATTGGCTGAGGTGCATCGTGCCCGAGCGCTTTTACAGAGAATTGCTGCGGTATTTCACCCGCCACACCCGTGACGGCGACGCGGCAGCCGACGTGGTGCAGGAGGCCTACCTGCGCGTCTATGCGCTCCAGCACGCCGGTGGTGCGGTCGCGGCGCCGCGCGCGCTGCTGTATCACACGGGCCGCAACATCGTCGCCACCGCCGCGACGCGGCGTGCCGCCGAGCAGCGCATGCTCGACACGCTCGCCTTGATCTCCAGCGACAGCGCACCCACGGTCGAGCGGCAGGCGATCGCGCGACAGCAGCTCGAGCGGCTCCTCGAGCGCCTTGCCGTCATGCCGCGCAAGCGGCGCGAAGCCTTCATCCTGGTGCGGATCCATGGCTATGCCTACAAGGAAGCGGCCGCGCACATGGGACTGAGCGAGGCTGCCGTGGAGCGCAACGTCATGCGCGGCATCTTCGATTGCGCGGGCCTTTCGCCCTCGCGCACGTGAAGGGCACGACGCCATGACTGCGGCCACCCCGACCCGATCCATGATCGCGCATGCCCTGTTGCTGATCGGCCGCATGCACAAGGCCCAGCCCGAGGTGGCCCGTGCCGCGGCGGCGGAGCTCGCGCAGTGGCGCGGCACCGATGCGGCGCATGCCGACGCGGTCCGCGCCGCGGAGCAGCTCTGGGACGCGACCAACGGCAGCGCCCTGGCCGACAGCGTGCCGCTGCCGCGCAGCCAGGCCGCCACGGACCGGACGCGGCGCCGCGTTGCGGGCCTGCTGGGCGTTGGCGGGCTCGCCGCGCTGCTGGTGGCCGGCGGGGGCTGGTATTGGCGTCAGCCCGTCTACAGCGTGGCCCTGGCCACGGGCCATTCGCAGATGCTCGAAAAAACCCTGCCCGACGGCACCCGGCTGAGCCTGGCCGCGCGCACGCGGGGGTCGATCGCCTACTACCGCGACCGCCGCGAGGTGCGGCTCGACGAGGGCGAGATCCGCTTCGAGGTCACGCCCGATGCCGAACGCCCGTTCACGGTCGCGACCCGATGGGGGCACGCGCGCGTGCTCGGTACCACCTTCACCGTCAGCGCCCGCGAAAACCGCATGCGCGTCGCCGTCGCGGAGGGCCGCGTCGGCGTCTGGCCGACGCCCGACGCGGCGGGCGAACCCGCGGCCGTCGCGCAGCGCGGCGAGGCGATCGAATCCGACGGGCAGCGGCTGGGGCCCGCCAGGCCGGTCGAGCCCGACGCCGTCGGTGCGTGGCGGCAGGGCTGGCTGGTTTTCGACAACACGCCCTTGCCCGAGGCGCTGGCGCGCTGGAACGATTACCTCCAGCGCCCGGTGCGGCTGGGTGCGTCGCCGCAGCTCGACACCTTGCGTCTGAGCGGCAGCTTTCCACTGCGCAATCCACAGGCCTTCCTGGCCGGGCTGCCGGACATCCTTCCGGTCCGCGTGGTGCATGCGCCGGGCGGCGCCGCCACCGTCGAGATGCGCTGATCGGGCAGGGTGCCCGCACGCCGGATACAACGAGTTTCAATTGCGTTTGTCAGGGTTTGGGGCTGTTGCTGGTCTTCTGCAGGAAACCACCGAAGACCCGCATCATGACCAGCCCACACACACTTCCACTGCCCGCCGCCTCGAGGGGCGCCATCGCATTGGCCTGCGCCGTCGCGCTGGCCGCCCTCGCACTGCCGGGCGCTGCGGCCGCGCAGCCGCAGCGCGCAGCCAGCGCTGCGCCGTTCCTTCAGTTCGCATTGCCGTCGCAGCCGCTCGCGCAGACGCTGAATTCGCTGGCTCGCCAATCGGGGGTGGCCATCGGGGCCGAAGGCTCGCTGCTGGCGGGCCGAACGGCGCCGGCCGTGCGGGGACGCCTGACGCTCGCGCAGGCGCTGGAACTGGCGCTGACGGACTCCGGCCTGGTCGCGGTGCAGAGCGGCCCCGCCACGATGTCGATCCAGCGGGCACCGTCGCCGTTGCCGGCCGGGGCGGCGCTGCCTGCGATCACCGTCACGGCCACCTCCGATTCCGAGACGGCCACCGGGCCGGTGGCGGGCTACGTGGCCCGGCGCAGCGCCACCGGCAGCAAGACCGACACGCCGATCATCGAGACGCCGCAGTCGATCTCGGTCGTGACCGGCGATGAACTGCGCAACCGGCAGGCCGAGACCCTGTCGCAGGCGCTCAACTACACGCCGGGATTCACCAGCCAGCCGACGAGCTTCAATCGCGCCGCCGACCGTTTCCGCATTCGCGGCATGGATGTGGAGTCGGCCACCAGCGGATCGCTGCGCGACGGCCTGCGCCTGCAAAGCAATTCTTACGACGGCACCCAGGAGCCGTTCGGGCTGGAGCGGGTCGAGGTCCTGCGTGGCGCGGCGTCGGTGCTCTACGGCCAGCTCTCGCCGGGCGGGGTGATCAACGCGATCAGCAAGCGGCCGACCTCGACGCCGCTGCGCGAACTCAACGTGCAGCTCGGCAACCACGACCGCCGTCAGCTCTCGGCCGACTTCAGCGGCCCGGTCGCCGGCAGCGAGACGCTCGACTACCGTCTGACGATGCTGGGCCGCGAGAGCAACACCGCGCAGGACCACATCGGCGACGACAAGCTCTACATCGCGCCGTCACTCACCTGGCGCCCCACTGCCGACACCTCGCTGACGCTGCTGTCCTTCTATCAAAAGACGAACAGCCGCTTTCCGGCGCCCTTGCCCTACCAGCTGGTCGAAGGCGTCGGCAGCGGCGCTTTCCGCATCGGGCGGTCCGACTTCATCGGCGAGCCCACGTACGACAAGATGAAGGGTGAGATGTTCGCGCTCGGCTACGAGCTCGCGCACCGCATCAGCGACAGCACGCGCCTGAGCCACAAGCTGCGCTACTTCAACGCCGACGTCACGTGGAACTACCTGCAGGCGCAGACATCGGCCGCCGCGATCCGCAGCGCCTCGACGCGCGGCATCCTCCCGCGGCAGTACAGCGACCGGCGCGAACGCGCCGAAGGCCTCGCGAGCGACTTCCACATCGAGTCGAAGCACACGTTGTTCGGTGCCGAGCACACGCTGCTGGTGGGCATCGATGCCTACAAGACCTCCTACGATTCGCGCAACTTCCGCGGCAATGCGCCGTCGCTCGACCTGCGCAATCCCGGCTACGGCCAGCCCGTGGTCGTCAACCGCAGCAGCAGCCTGGACCGCGGCTCGCGCATCGAGACCACGCAGAAGGGCATCTACCTGCAGGACCAGATCCGGCTCGACGACCGCTGGACGGTGCTGCTCGGCGCGCGCCACGACTGGGCCGACCAGGACCAGACGCTGCGGCGCAACCAGGCGCGCAGCGGGCAGGGCAACGAGGCGTCGACCTGGCGTGCCGGCCTGGTCTACAAGACGGCGTTCGGCCTGGCGCCCTACGTGAGCTACAGCGAGTCGTTCTTTCCGGTCTCGGTCGCAGACGCCGGTGGCGCACTCTTCAAGCCCACCGGCGGCAAGCAGTACGAGGCCGGCGTGCGCTACCAGCCGGAGCAAAGCAAACTGCTCGCAAGCGCCGCGGTCTACGAGCTGACCCAGACCGACGTGCTGAAGTACGACGCGGGCAGCGACACCTACCGCCAGGCCGGCGAGGTCCGGTCGCGCGGCTTCGAGTTCGAGGCGAAGGCCGAGCTGACGCCGGCGCTGAACCTGATCGCCTCCTATGCCTACACCGATGCGCGCACCACGCGCAGCACCATCGCTGCGGAGATCGGGCAGCGCAGCGAAGATACCCCGTACCACCAGGCTGCGCTGTGGGTCGACTACAACTTCGCGCCGCTCGGGTTGCCGCAACTGACGGTGGGTGCGGGCGCGCGCTACAAAGGCGCCACGCAGCCTTCGGGCATCGCGGCGCCGATGCCCGCCTACACGCTGTTCGACGCGATGCTCAGCTACCGCTTCGATCGCCACTGGAACCTGGTGGCGAACCTGACCAATCTCACGAACAGGAAGTTCACCTATTGCGAGTTCGCCATCTGCCGCTACGGCGATGAGCGACAGCTGACCGGCACGCTGACCTACCGCTGGTGAGCCGCATGCGCAGCCTGTGGGTCGGCCTGCACCGGTATGTCGGGCTGGTCCTTGCCGGGTTCCTGATCGTGGCCGGCGCGACCGGCAGCCTGCTCGCCTGGAACGACGAGCTGGAGGCCTTCGTCAGCCCGCATCTTTTCCGGGTGGCCGCGCCGGCGTCCGATGCCCCGAGGCTCGACCCGCTCGTGATTCGCGAGCGGCTGCAGGCCGCGTACCCCCATGCGCTGGCCGTGCGCGTGCCGCTCTCGCACGAGCCCGGTCATGCGCTGCTGTTCATGCTCAGGCCCGTGCCGGGCGGCGCGGGCCGCGCGTCGCAGGCGCTGCCGAACGACCAGGTCTTCGTCGATCCCTACACCGGTCGCGTGCTCGGAGAGCGCAAGTGGGGCGATCTCTCCCAGGGCATGAAGAACCTGGTGCCCTTCATCTACCGGCTGCACTATTCGCTCGCGCTGGGCGTGGTGGGAACCATCGGCTTCGGCATCGTCGCGCTGCTCTGGACGATCGATTGCTTCGTCGGTGCCTGGTTGACGTTGCCCGCCAAGCCGCACCGGACGCACGCCATGCCCGAACGCCGGCGCGCACCGTGGTTCGCGCGCTGGCGGCCCGCATGGATGCTGCGCCGAAGCGGCGGCTACAAACTGCATGTCGACCTGCACCGCGCCGGGGGCTTGTGGACGTGGGCGATGCTCTTCGTGCTGGCCTGGAGCAGCGTCGCCTTCAACCTTCCCCAGGTGTACGAGCCGGCGATGAAAGCGGCCTTCGCGCACCAGCCCGGCCTCGAGTCGCTTCCGAGGCTGGCTGCGCCACGGCCCGAGCCCGCCATGGGCTGGGCAGAAGCCCTTTCGCGCGCGCGCCGGCTGATGGCCGAACAGGCGCGCGAGCACGGGTTCGAGGTGCGGGCCGAGAAAGCGCTGATCTACGACCCCGTGCGCGGCATGTACCGGTACGACGTCAGGAGCAGCCTCGACATCCGCAGCCCGGGCGGCAATACGCGCATGGCGATGGACGGCGCCTCGGGCGCCTTCCGGGGCCTGTGGCTGCCCACGGGCGGCGCCACCGGCGACACCGTGAAGACCTGGCTCGCCAACCTGCACATGGCATCGACGGGCGGATGGCCGATGAAGCTCTTCGTCTGCGCGATGGGCCTCGTCGTGACGATGCTCAGCGTGTCGGGGGTGGTGATCTGGCAGCGCAAGCGGAAGGCGCGCCGAAGCGCACGCCTCAATGCGGCGCGCGCCCGCTAGGCGCGCGCCTCCTGCATCGTTCCCTTGACCTCGTCCCCGTGCAGCGGCATGCCCAGCGCGCGGAGTTTCTCCTGTACCCGGCCGACGTCGACATGGCGCACGGCCACGCCCTGGTCGATCGCCACCGCCGCCGCCACGCCCGCGGCCTGCCCGGTCGCCATGCAGGCGGGCATGTTGCGCGAGCGGGCGTGGGCGTCATGGTCGGCCGAGATGCAGCGGCCGGCCACCAGCACCTGCTCCACGCCCATGGGCAGCAGCGTTCGGTAGGGAATCTCGTAGGGGCGCAGGCCCTGGAAATCGACGTCGGCGCCCTTGGGGTCGTGGATGTCGAGCGCCGATGCGTCCGCCGCGATGCTGTCGTCGAAATGGGTGCCGGCGGTCGAATCGTGGCCGCTGAGCGTGTACTCGCCCACGATGTGGCGCGTCTCGCGCACCCCGAGCACCGGCGCGATCGCCTCGATGCGCGCATGCTCGAAGCCCGGAATGGTCTCGCGCAGGTAGCGTGCCACGCCCTCGATCTGGCGGTAGCACTCGAGCACGGCATTGGTGAACTGCAGCGGATCGAACACGTTCACGCCGGTCACGCGCGTGCCGTTCACGTACATGCGGCCGTCGGCGGTCTTCAGCGTGATGTTGTCGCGCTGCAGCTCGACGCCGGTCTTCTGCTGCCACTCGCGCAGCGACCTGTTGAAGCCGGTGAGCCACAGGCCGTAGTCGAGGCCTTCCACGGTCTCGGGAATGGCGCGCGCCGGCACGTCGTCGGTGGTGGCGGCCCATGCGGCCAGCCGCGGCAGGTCGACACGGTCCATCGTGAAATACATCGACACCGGCTGCATCGTTTCGGATTCGCCGCCCGCGCCCATGACGAACGGCGCGCCGGCGCGCACCGCGATGTCGGCGTCGGCCGAGCAGTCGATCACCACCTTGCCCGCGATGAACTGGCGGCCGGTCTTGCTCTCGACCACCACGCCCTTGACGGTGTCGCCCTCCATCACCGGGTTGGAGACCACGGTCTCGAACAGGATCTGCACGCCGGCCTCGGCGCACAGCCGGGTCAGCAGCATCTTCATCATCTCGGGGTCGCAGGGCGATGCGATCTTCACGCCGCCGGTCTTCACCACCGCCATGTAGTCGTCGCCCGCACCGCCCACCGAGCGCGCGAGGTTCCATATCTCGAGCGGCAGGCCGCCGACCAGCGCGCCCGACGGCTTGGTGTTCAGGCCGAGCGTGAGGTTGCCGCCGAGCGAGCCGAAGCGCTCGATCATGACCACGCGCTTGCCTTGCCGCGCGGCCGAGATGGCGGCGAAGGGTCCGGTCGTTCCGCCGCCGACGACGATCACGTCGGTCTCCATCAGCAGCGGCGTCTGGCGTGCGGGTTCGGTGATGTGGGTTGCGTTGTTGGTGCTCATGTTCGTCTCATTCCAGTTCGATCTTGGCCCGCTTCACGACCGGGCCCCATTTGTTGATCTCGTCGGCCATGAAGCGGCCGAACTCCTCGGGCGTGCCGGCCACCACTGTGGCGCCCATGCCGGTCAGCCGGTCCTTGACCTCGGGCGATTTCAGGATGGCGACCAGTTCCTTGTTGAGGCGCGCCACGATCGGCTGTGGCGTGCCCGCCGGCGCGAGCAGGCCGAACCATGCGGTCGCCTCGAAGTTGGGGTAGCCGGCCTCGGCCATGGTGGGCACCTCGGGCAGGGCGGCCGCGCGCGTCTTGGTGGTGACCGCCAAGGCCTGGAGCTTGCCGCCCTTGATGTGCGGCGCCACCGGCACGATGTTGTCGAACATGACGTCGACCGAACCGCCCATCAGGTCGACGTGCGCGGGCGGACTTCCCTTGTAGGGCACGTGCAGCATGTCGATGCCGGCGAGCGACTTGAAGAGCTCACCCGAGAGCTGGTGCGAGGTGCCGGGCCCCGACGACGCGAAGGTGATCTTTCCGGGGCTCGCCTTGGCCAGCGCCACCAGGCCCGCCACGTCCTTGACCGGCAGGCTGGTGCGCGTGACGAGCACCAGCGGCGTGATGGTCATCAGCGTGATCGGCTCGAAGTCCTTCACCGGGTCGAAAGGCAGCTTGCGATAGACGTGCTTGCTGATGGGCAGCGCCGCCGAGGCCACGGTCAGGGTGTAGCCGTCGGGCGCCGCGCGCGCGCCGATGTCGGTGCCGATGTTGCCGCCCGCGCCGGGCCGGTTGTCGACCAGCACGGGCTGGCCCAGCGCCTTGCCGAGCTTCTCGCCGACCAGCCGCGCGATGGTGTCGGAAGCCTGGCCGCCGGGGTAGGGGACGATGATCTTGACGGGCTTGCTGGGGTAGTCGTCGGCCTGTGCGCCGGCGCACAGCGCCAATGCGGCGGCCACAGCGAAAACGGTTCGCTTCATGTGCTTGTCTCCTGCTTGTTCGCCACCGGACCGGTGGCTTCTTTCTTGAGGTGCAGCGGCCCGAAGGCTCCTGCAGCGGCGCCAAGGGCGGCTCAGGCCGCCTTCTGGTTGGCGAACGCCGCGGGCGCGTGGGCCCGCAGCGTGGTCTCGTACGACCGCCTGACATGCTCCGCGGCGAGTGCCTGCGCACGCACCTCGTCGCGCGCCTTGACGGCCTCGAAGATTTCGCGGTGGTCGCGCACCGCGGCCTGCCGGCGCACCGGGTCGGCCTTGGCCACGGTGCGGCGCGACAGCACGATCTGCGCATTGAGCGAGTCCAGCATCGTCTGCAGGCGCGAGTTCTTTGCCGCCCTGATGAGCACGTTGTGGAAGTCGTGGCCGATCTGCACCCACTTCTCGTGGTCCTTCTCGCGCTCGTAGCGGTTGCACAGGCGCTCGAGCTCGGCGATCTCGGCGGCGGTGGCGCGCAGCGCCGCATACCGCGTGGCGCTGGCTTCCAGGACTTCACGCAGTTCGAAGAACTCGCGCAGGTCGTCGAGCGAGCGGCGCGGCACCGCGTAGCCGCGCGACGGCAGTTCCTCGAGGTAGCCCTCGCGCGTCAACAGCTTCATCGCCTCGCGGATCGGCGTGCGGCTCATGCCGAGGCGCTCGGCCAGATGGATCTCGTACAGCGGCTCGCCCTGCTGCAGCAGCCCCTGCACGATCTCGTCGCGCAACTGGGCGTAGGCGCGCGGCGTCAGTCCGGAAGTCTTGGTGGCCATTTCGTGGATTCACTGTGTATACACAACGTCCACAGTGTGTGGCCGCGAGTGCGGTCGTGTCAATGCGCGGGCGGGTTTGTACCTAGGGCATGGACCACGGGCGCGTTCGTACAAAGGCGCGGCAACCGGCGTTACGCCGCAGCCTGTGCGGGCGTTACGTAACGCGCGACATGCGCCCGGAAGCGCGCGCCCTCGTCGCTACGGCTTTGCACGATGTTCGACGCAGTTGACTGCTTTTGCCCGCCCGAACTGGCGGCTGTGCACCGGCGCCCTGGCGGCATGCATGTTGCGCGTCCAGAGGATGAACATCGCCTTCACCACCGTCTGGAACGCCGCACTCGGCGCTTGGGTCGCAGCTTCCGAACTCGCGCGCGTGCGCGGCAAACGCAGCAGCAGCGCGGCCACGCGCGCCGGCCCTGCGGCGCGGGTGGCGGGGCCGCTGCTCGCGGCCGCGGGCTTTGCGATGACACTGCCCGCCTGGGCCGCCTGCACACTGACGGGGTCCACGCTCGACTGCACCGGCGCCAGCCCGGGCTGGCAGAGCGTGGCCGATGGTGGAACGATCAACAACAGCGGCAGCATCGCCAACTTCGGGGACGGCACCTGGGGCATCAACGCCGGTGCCAATGTCACGGTCAACAACACCGGCACGATCAGTGGCTCGGCAGGCGTGGTGACCCGAGGGAACTCGGTGATCAACAACAACGGCGGCCTGATCAGTTCCCCCGATCGCGGGATCCAGGTGACAGGTGGACCGGTCACGCTGACCAACTCGAACGGTGGCGTGATCGAGGGCGTGGCCGGCGCCTTGCTGTACGGCGGCGGCACGGTGGTCAATACCGGCAACAGCCGCATCACCAGTACCGGCAACTACATCGGCCTCGGCTTCCAGAGCGGCAGTGCCAACATCACCAACACCTTCGGCTCCACGATCGAAGGCCTCTACAGCATCTACGACGAGGCCACCTCGATCACGCTCGACAATGGGGGCCTCCTGCGAGGCCACGTCGGACTCAACCACGGCCTGGTCCAGCAGGTCACGCTGCGTACCGGCAGCCAGATCATCGGCAATCTCAGCATCGGGGCCATGGCCGGTTCGACGCTGACGCTGGCGGGCACGGGCACCCAGGTCCATTCGCAGGCCGTGACAGGCGTCACCGATTTCGGCGGCGACCTGATCAAGAACGACAGCGGCGACTGGGTGATCAACCGGTCCATCGGGCCCCGAACCGCCACGGTCAACGGCGGCGCGCTCGGCTTTGCCTCGGGCGGCAGCTTCGGCAGCGGCACCGCGCTCACGCTGGCCGCTGCGGGCACGACGCTGCACACCGATTCGGGCGCGGCCGTCGTCGGCACCCTCACGGGCGTGGCAGGCAGCAACGTCGCGCTGGCCGGCGGCTCCTCGCTGACCCTGGCCAGCAACCTCGACTCGAACGTGGCGAGCAACATCAGCGGCGCGGGCACGCTGGTGAAGCAGGGCACCGGCGTGCTGGCGCTGACCGGCAACAACAGCGGCTTCACCGGCGAGCTGGCGGCCTATTCGGGCGCGCTGCAGGTGACCGGCTCCCAGGCGCTGGGCGGTGCCGCGCTGAGCATCGGCGGACCGGTCACGCTCGCGAGCCCGGCCCCGTCGTTCTCGCTGAACGCGGTGAACTTCTTCGTGCCGGGCGGCTTGCTCGCGGTGCAGGCGCCCGGCAGCGTCACCTTCAACGGACTGGTCTCGGGCGCGGGCGCGCTGGACCTGCGCGGCATCGGCGGCGCGGTGTCCCTGCTGGGCAACAACACCTACGCGGGCGGCACGCGCTTCGGCGCCAATTCGGTGCTGGTCGGCAGCGACACGGCGCTGGGCGCCGGCGCGGTGGCCATCGAAGGCAACACGACGCTTTCGAGCAACGCGCCCCGCGCGCTGGCCAATGCGTTCTCGATCGGCGCGGGCAGCACGCTCACGATTGCCGGCCCGGGGCTGGCGCTCGGCGGTACGGTGAGCGGCGACGGCGGCATCCTGAAGGTCAGCGGCAGTGAAATGGTGTTGAGCGGCGCCAACACTTACGCGGGCGGCACCCGCGTGGCACAAGGCACGCTGCGCATCGCCAACACGTCGGGCAGCGCCACCGGCCTGGGCACCGTCACCGTGAGCAAGGGCGCCACCCTGGCCGGCATCGGCACCATCGCGGGCCCGGTGGTGGTGAATGCGGGCGGGCGGCTGTCGGTGGGCGCGAGCGTGGGCACGATGAACACCGGTGCGCTGACGCTCGCGGCGGGCTCGTCGCTCGACATGGAACTCGGCCAGGCCGGTGTGGTCGGCGGCGCGTTCAACGACCTGCTGAACGTCAGCGGCGACCTCGCGCTCGGCGGCACGCTCAACGTGAGCCAGTCGGCCGGCGGCAATTTCGGCGCGGGCCTCTACCGCCTCATCAACTACACCGGTGCGCTCACCGCCAACGCGATGACCATCGGCAGCGCGCC
>CAMLCW010000148.1 GCA_946478645.1 uncultured Variovorax sp. | reverse complement strand
GCCCGCGGTCGAGGCGCTCGCGCAGCGCAAGGGCGTGTGCCAGGACTTCGCCCACATCATGATCGCGTGCCTGCGCGCCATGGGCCTGCCCGCGCGATACGTGAGCGGGTACCTGCTGACGCAGCCGCCGCCCGGCCAGCCGCGGCTCGTGGGCGCCGATGCCTCGCACGCATGGGTCGCGCTTTACCTGCCGGACGAAGAAGGTGACGGTGGCGAAGGCACCGGCGGCTGCTGGGCCGAGTTCGATCCCACCAACGGCCGCCAGCCCGGCGAGGACTACGTGGCACTCGCCATCGGCCGCGACTATGCCGACGTGTCGCCGATGCGCGGCGTGCTGCACGGCGGCGCGCGCCACACGCTCGACGTGGGCGTGACGGTGCGCCCGCTCGACGAACTGCAGGGCGACGCGGCCGCGCAGGCAGCGCCGTCACAATCACAGATTCAGTTTTCGCAACCCCAGGACAAGGATCCATCATGAGCGTTTACGACAAGCTTTCCAGCCTCGGCATCACCCTTCCCCCGGTGGCCACGCCCGCCGCGGCCTACGTGCCCTTCGTGCGCACCGGCAACCTGGTGTTCCTCTCGGGCCACATCGCGCGCAAGGACGGCAAGGCCTGGGTCGGCCAGCTCGGCGCCGAAATCAACACCGAAGAAGGCAAGAAGGCCGCGCGCGCCATCGCCATCGACCTGCTCGGCACGCTGCATGCGGCCGTGGGCGACCTGAACAAGGTCAAGCGCGTCGTCAAGCTGATGAGCCTCGTCAACTCGGTCGGCAGCTTCACCGAGCAGCACCTGGTGACCAACGGCGCGAGCGAGCTGATCGCCGAGGTGTTCGGCCCCGAGAAGGGCGCGCATGCGCGCAGCGCGTTCGGCGTGGCGCAGATTCCGATGGGGGCCTGCGTCGAGATCGAGCTGATCGCTGAAGTGGAATGAGCCACTCACAGCGCTCCTACAGCCGGCAGCTGCGAAACCCCGCGGGCACGTCGTTGCGTCCGGGAACGAAGAAGTTCCGATAGCGCGGATGCCGCATGCGCGGCTGCGTCATGAACGATGCGCCGCGCAGCACCTGGCGGCTGCCGAACCAGGGCGCCGAATAGTCGCGATAGGGATGCGGCTTGAAACCCGGGTACGGAAGGAACGCGCTGGCGGTCCATTCCCAGACCTGTCCCCACTCGAACTCGCCCGGCCGCTCGATGGCCGCGCGCTCCCACTCGGCTTCGGTCGGCAGGCGCCGGCCGGCCCAGCGGCACCAGGCCTGCGCCTCGTGGGCGCACAGATGGCATGCCGGCAACAACGGGTCCAGCGGCTGCCATGCGCCGTCGCGCCAGTGAAGCCATGCACGGCCTTCGCGCCGCAGGAAGCGCGGCCCGCGCGGACGCTGCGCAGCCGCCAGCCACGCGGCGCCGGCCGCGTCCCACCAGCGCGCATCGTCATAGCCGCCCGCTTCGACGAACGGCAGGAAGTCGCCCCAGCACACCACCTGGCCGTCGATCTCGGTCGGCGGCAGCACCACGGCGTGGCCCGCCAGTTCGTTGTCGAACGCAAAGCCCGGGCCCGCGCTGCCCAGCAGCCACGGGCCGGCCTCGAAGGACAGCGTGCGTCCGCTGCGCACCAGCGCGCGCTCCTGCCAGCGCGGGTCGGCGATCGCCAGTCCGAGGCTCTGCGCCATGTAGAGCGCGGCCTCGTGGTGCATGTCTTCGTGGAACAGCGCGAGCCGAAAGAAATAGAGCCCCGCATCGCTCCCGTCCGCTTCGCCGAGCCGCGCGAGCGTGCGCGCCAGTTGCCCGGCCAGTTCGCTGCGCGTGGCATCGGCGCTCGGCAACGGAAGCGACCAGCGCGAACCATGGATGACCTTGCCCGAGTCGTACAGGGCATCGGCGTCGGGCCGTGCCGCGGGCAGCCGGGGCGCATCGGGATCGGCGTCGGCACCCGCAGAACGCGCCGGGTTGCGTTCGATCCAGTACGACTGGAACCAACCGACATGGCCCAACTCCCACAAAGGAGGATTGAGGGTCTCCCATTGTGGAACGTTCGATTGCGCCAGCGCCGCCTCGATGGCGGCAAAGGTGCGCAGGGTGTCGTCGCGGCTGGAGCGCAGCGCATCTGCCAGTCCATCCGCGTCTGCACGGCGGGCATCCGTCACACTTTGAGCGCTCATTTCCATCATCTTGATCACCTTTGTACATGCGCAAACCCAGCATCGTGATCGTGACGCCCGCATTGGCAGAGGCCAACAACGGCAACTGGCAGACGGCCGACCGCTGGGCCCGGATGCTTGGCAAAGAATACTGCGTGCGGCTCGCCTCGCAGTGGGACGGCGGCGACGAGGACCTGATGATCGCGCTGCACGCGCGCCGCTCGGCGGGCTCGGTGGCACGCTGGCGAACACAGCGCGCGGCAGCGCCCCTGGTGCTGGTGCTCACCGGCACCGATCTCTACCGCGACATCGCCGCCGACGCATCGGCGCAAGCATCGCTGCAGCATGCAGACCGGCTCGTGGTGCTCAACGAGGTCGGAGCGCTCGCCCTGCCCGAGGCGCTTCGCTTCAAGGCACGCGTGCTGCTGCAATCGAGCACTGCACGGCAGCGCCTTCCCAAGTCCGAGCGCCATCTGCGCGCAGTGATGGTCGGCCACCTGCGGCCCGAGAAGGCGCCGCAGACCTTCTTCGAAGCGGCGCGCCTGCTCGACGGGCGCAGCGACATCCTGCTCGACCACATCGGCGCCCCCTTGTGCACTGCGCTCGGCGACGAGGCCACCGCACTGATGCGTGCGTGCCCGCGCTACCGCTGGCTCGGCGAAATGGCGCACGCCGCGGCGCGCCGCCGCATACAGGCGGCCCACGTGCTGGTCCACCCCAGCCGCATGGAGGGCGGCGCGCACGTGGTGATCGAGGCGCTACGCAGCGGCACGCCGGTGCTCGCATCGCGCATCGACGGCAACGTGGGCCTGCTGGGGCCGGACTACGACGGCTATTTCGCTGCCGACGATGCGCCTGCGCTGGCCGCGCTGCTGGCACGGCTGCGCGATGAACCCGCTATGCTTTCCCATCTTCGATCACAGTGCGACGCGCGCGCGCCGCTGTTCGCCCCGGCGCAGGAGCATGCGGCCCTGCATGCGCTGATCGCCCAAAGCCTCGCAGCCGCACCGCGTGCTGCGCCCTTCCCGATGTCCGACTGAACCGCCATGAACACCACCATCGACAAACCCATCGAGCCCCGCCTGACCTCGCTCTCCCACGGGGGCGGCTGCGGCTGCAAGATCGCACCGGCCGTGCTGTCCGAGATCCTCAAGGGAACGACGGGCATGCCGCTGCCCAAGGAACTGCTCGTCGGCATCGAGACGGCGGACGATGCGGCGGTCTACCAGCTCAACGAGCAGCAGGCGTTGATCGCGACCACCGACTTCTTCATGCCGATCGTCGACGACCCGCACGACTTCGGCCGCATCGCCGCCACCAATGCGATCAGCGACGTGTACGCGATGGGCGGCCGCCCCATCATGGCGCTGGCGCTGGTCGCGATGCCGGTCAACGTGCTGTCGACGCAGACCATCGGGCGCATCCTCGAAGGCGGTTCTTCCGTCTGCCAAGCGGCGGGCATCCCGATTGCGGGCGGCCACACCATCGATTCGGTCGAGGCCATCTACGGCCTGGTGGCGCTGGGCCTGGTGCATCCGAAGCACGTCAAGCGCAATGCCGATGCGCGCCCCGGCGACCTGCTCGTGCTGGGCAAGCCGGTGGGCGTGGGCGTGATGTCCGCCGCGCTGAAGAAGGGCGAGCTCGACGATGCGGGCTATGCACGGATGATCGCGACCACCACCCAGCTGAATACGCCCGGCCCCGAACTCGCCGCCCTGCCCGGCGTGCATGCACTGACCGATGTCACCGGCTTCGGCCTCGCGGGCCACGCGCTCGAGATGGCGCGCGGCGCGAAGTGCGAGGTGCGGCTCGACTGGTCGGCCGTGCCGCTGATGGACGGCGTGCGCGCACTCGCGGCGCGCGGCTTCGTCACCGGCGCCTCGGGGCGCAACTGGGAAGGCTATGGCAACGAGGTGGTGCTGCCTGGCGGCTTCGCCGAGGAAGACCAGGCGCTGCTGACCGACCCGCAGACCAGCGGCGGACTGCTCGTCTCGTGCGCGCCCGACGCGCTCGACGAGGTGCTGGCCGTGTTCGCGCGCCATGGCTTCGCGCAGGCTGCCGTGGTCGGCAGCATCGCCGCCGCGAGCGACGCACCGCGGGTGCAGGTCAGCTAACCGTTCCGGAGAACGCCCCATGCCCATCAATCGCTCGTTCAGCGGCCGCAACCGCAATGTCGACAACCACGGCGGCCGGCTGCCACCCGGCCAATCGCTGACCGACGGCTTCCCGGTCATGACCTCCGGCGCCACGCCGCCCGAACCCGATTTGAAAGACTGGCGCCTGAAGCTCAAGGTCGGCCCGCGGCCGGTCCACAGCTGGACCTGGGACGAGTTCCAGGCCCTGCCGCAGACCGAGCGCGTGGCCGATATCCATTGCGTGACGACCTGGTCCAAGTTCGACACGCGCTGGCGCGGCGTCAGCATCGACACCTTGCTCGAAGCGGCCGGCCTCGAGCCGCCCACGCGCTGGCTGCTGGCGCATTCGGCCGACGGCTACAGCACCAACGTGCCGCTGGCCGACCTGGCCGACGGCCGCGCGATGATCGCGACGCATTTCGACGACCAACCGCTGGCGCACGCCCACGGCGGGCCCGCACGCCTGCTGGTGCCGCACCTGTATCTCTGGAAGTCGGCCAAATGGGTCGACACGCTGCAGTTCACCAAGGTCGACGAGCCCGGGTTCTGGGAACTGCGCGGCTATCACATGCGCGGCGATCCGTTCCGCGAAGAGCGCTATGGCTGAGGCCGAAGGCCCGCGTGCCTTCGCGTCGGCGTGGCAGCGTGCGCGCATCGAAGCGATCGAGCCGCTCGGCCCGCGCCTGCGCCGCATCGTGCTGCGGCCCGAAGCGTGGCACCGGCCACTGGCGGGCCAGCACCTCGACGTGCGGCTCACGGCGGAGGACGGCTACCAGGCGCAGCGCAGCTATTCGCTGCTGTCGCCGCCCGAACGCGACGGCGTCTACGAGCTCGGCATCGAGCGGCTGGCCGACGGCGAAGTCTCACCCTGGTTCCACGATGCGGCCACGCCCGGCGAAGAAATCGAGATCCTCGGCCCGGTGGGCGGCCACTTCGTCTGGCACGCCGAAGCGGCGCAGCCGGCGCTCTTGATCGGCGGCGGCTCCGGCCTGGTGCCGCTGCTGTCGATGGCGGCCCACCATGCGGCCTCGGGCGCGCGCCAGCCGATGGTGCTGGTGGCCGCGGCGCGCACCCTGGCGGAGGTGGCGCTGTGGCCCGAGCTGCAGCGCTGGGAGGCACTTGGGCGCGGCTTCCATGCCCGGCTGGCGCTGTCGCGCGACACATCGGTGCCGCGCGCGCAGGATCGCCTCGGGCGCCTGAGCGAAGCCGACCTGGGCGCCGCGTTGCAGCAGTTGGGCAACGCGGCCGCGCAGTCGACCACCGTCTACATCTGCGGACAGAACGCGTTCGTCGAAGCGGTGATCGGCATGCTTCGCGCGCTGCGGGTGCCCGATGGCGCGATCCGGACGGAGCGCTTCGGCGGCTGACCGGCACGCCGCCGAAGCGCGCGCGCTGCGTCAGAAGCGGTCGGCCATGCCCATCGCCGGATCGCTCACCGCATGGCGGCCGGTCTCGACCCGGCCCGCGAGGCGGCGGTAGAACGCCTTGTCGCTGTCGCAGGTCACGGCCAGGTCGTACCACTGGCCCGATGCCTCGAGGCTCCAGCTCAGCAGGGTCTCGCCGCCGCCCTCCACGCGCACCGTCCAGTCGCCGTCCGGCCGGCCGCCGCCGTGGCCATGGCCGTGGCCACGGCCGTTGCCCGGGCCTTCGTCGCGGTCGCGGTCGCCGTGCACCCAGCGTCCCCCGCCGAGCACCTTCGGCCGCGCATAGGCCTTGTTCGACTGCACGGTGAAGACGCAGTCGCGCCGGCCGTCGTTGCGCAATTGCAGGTACAGGTCGCCGCGGCGCGCGTCGTAGCCCACGCGGATCTCGGGTGAGGCCGCGCCGCCCGCGCGCAGTGCGTTGAGATCGCCCTTGAACTGCCGGTGGTAGCCGTTCGGCCCCAGCACCCAGAGGTCGTAGAGGCCGGCGTTGTCGGTCATCGCGTTCCAGTGGCCGTCGATGCGCTTGCCGGGCTCGACCATGTAGCGGCGCGGCAGCTGGTCGACGAGGTGCAGCTTGTCGTAGACATGGAACACCGCCGCGGCGCGTCCGCTGTTGGCGAACAGCAGTTGCACGCGCCCCTGGGCCGCATCGCTGCGCGCGCTGGTGTGCAGTTCGTACGGCAGGGCGCGCGAGGGCCGCACGCCGGTGGCCTGCTGCGGCAGCGCGGCATCCAGGGGCGGCACGATCTTCGGCATGGCCTGCTGCGCTTCGGTGCGCGCATCGACCTCGGCCTTGGTGCTGCGCCCGGCCAGCGTGGGCAGCGGCTCGTCGTTGGGACGATCGAAGTTGAACGCGCTCGTGAGGTCGCCGCAAACGGCGCGGCGGAAGGGGCTGATCTGCGGCTCGGCCACGCCCGTGACCTTCTCGAGGAACATCAAGGTGGAGGTGTGGTCGCAGACCTGCGAGTTGACCCAGCCGCCGCGGCTCCACGGCGACACAACCCACAGCGGCACGCGCGGGCCGGGGCCGTAGGGGCGGCCGTCCTGCGCGGGCTGCTTGGGGGTGGCTGGCGTCCAGTCGTGGTACTCCACCGCCACCTCGTCGGCGGCCATGGTGGAGCCGCCGGCCAGCGTGCCGTCGGGGTTGCGCGAAGGCGCCGACGGCGTGGGCACATGGTCGAAGAAGCCGTCGTTCTCGTCGTAGTTCACGAGCAGCACGGTCTTGCTCCAGACCTCGGGGTTGGCGGTCAGCGCGTCGAGCACCTCCTGCACGTACCAGCCGCCCTTGGCCGGGCTCGACGGCCCGGGATGCTCGCTGTAGACCGAAGGCGCGATGATCCACGACACCGCGGGCAGCCGGCCGGCCTGAATGTCCTCGCGGAAGGTCTCGAGAAAGCCGTGCGGCATGGTGTTGTGGAAGCCCTTGGCGAGCGGGCTCAGCGCATCGTCCACCACGGGGTCGTAGAACGGGCCGGCCGCGGTCACCGGCTGCGTGATGTCGGTTGCGGGCACGTACACCGGCCGGCGCGCGGGCGGCATCTGTTCGATGGCCGTGCGCCAGTGGCGAAAGCCCATCATCTCGTTGCAGCCGAAATTGTCGACCAGGCTCTGGTAGACCTTCCACTTCACGCCGGCCTGTTCGAGGCGGTCGGCATAGGTGGTCCAGGTCCAGCCTTCGGTCGAAGCGCCGATGTCGTTGCCGCCGTTGAACTGGTTGTTCAGCGCCGCGATCCGCACCTTGCCGCCGTCGATCGGGCTCACGCCGTTCGGGCCGTTGGTGCCGCTCCAGTAGAACAGGCGGTTGGCGATGGTGCCGGTGTGCATGCCGCAGTGGTAGTGGTCGCAGAGCGTGAAGGCATCGGCGAGCGAACGCTGGAAGGCCACTTCCGCCGCTTCGTAGTAGCCCATCGACAGCGGGTTCTTCGCATCGGGCCACTTGTACATGCGGCCGTGGTCCCACGCGGCCTGCGAGTCGGCCCAGCTGTGCGGCGTGCTGCCGGCGCGCTGCGCATTGCCTTTGCTCTCATCGAGGTGGTAGGGCACGTAGGTGGTCGGCGGCGAGGTCTTGGTGTAGGTCTGGTGGAAGACGTTCTTGCCGTTGGGCGTGGGCACCGCGAAGCGGTCGCCGAAGCCGCGCACGCCTTTGAAGGTGCCGAAGTAGCTGTCGAACGAACGGTTCTCCTGCATCAGCAGCACGACGTGCTTGACGTCCTTGATGGTGCCGGTCTCGCGGTGCGCGGGAATGGCGAGCGCGCGGCGGATGCTCGGCGGGAAGGTGGCCAGCGTGGCGGCGGCGATGCCGGTGCCCGCGGCGCTCTGGAGGAAATTGCGGCGTGAGGTCATGGGTGTTGTATTGGTTGTGTTTTTGACGGGGCTCAGGGCGCGAAGTTGACGTTGGGCTGCGCCTGTTCCTGCTGGGCTGCTTGCGCATCGGCCGCGGCCGGTGCCTCGGCGCTGGCCGAGACGGGCGCGGCAAAGCCCGCGCCACCGCCACCACCATCGCCGCCGCCACAGGCGCAGAGGCTGGCGATGAACGAAAGCGCGATCGAGGCGCGCCAGGAAATGAACTTGCTCATGGAATGACGACTCCGTTGTCCGGACCAAAGAAATCCCTGCCGCCTCGGCAAGGCAGCCGCAAGACTAGGATTTCGCGGTGACAGGTCAACGAACGCGCAGCAGTTCGTGCGCGGTTGATGCGTGCAGCACACGAAGCGTTGCGAGTTGCAACGCCGTGTGTGAACTTAGGATTTCAAGCGCGCGCGAGCACGAGGTCGGCGCCCTTCTCGCCGATCACGATCGCTGCCGCGTTGGTGTTGGCCGAGGTAATGGTGGGCATCACCGACGCATCGATCACGCGCAGGCGCTCGATGCCGCGCACGCGCAGTTGCGGATCGACCACCGAGCGCGCGTCGCCGCCCATGCGGCAGGTGCCGACCGGGTGGAACACCGTGCCGCCCTTCTCGCGCGCGAAGCGCGCCAGTTGCGCATCGTCCTGCGCGCCGTTGCCCGGCAGGTATTCCTCGCCGGTCACCAGATCGCGGAACGCGGGCTGCGCATAGATGTCGCGCAGGATCTTCAGACCCTCGACGAGCACCTTCACGTCGTGTGGCTCGACCAGGTAGTTGGTGGTGATGCGCGGCGGCGCGAGCGGATCCGCGCTCTGCAGTTCGACCCGGCCACGCGACTCGGGCCGGCACTGCGCGGCCGAGGCCGAGAAGCCCGAGAAGCCGTGCAGCGGATCGCCGGGCTTGTCGACCGAGAGCGGCATCACGTTGAACAGCACGTCGGCGCGCGCGTCCTTGGCAACCGCGGTGCGCACCATGCCGCCCACCTGTCCCGCGCCCACCGTCAGCGGGCCGCGCTGCGAGAACAGCCATTGCGCGCCCATCTTCGCGAGGCCGTAGGGGCTTCGTACCTGGTCGTTGAGCGACATGCGCTCGCGCAGCTTGACGATCACGCGCGCCTGGTAGTGGTCTTGCAGGTTGGCGCCGACCTCGGGCGCATCGGCCTGCACGGCGATGCCGTGGGCGCGCAGCGCATCGGCCGGACCGATGCCCGAGAGCTGAAGCAGTTGCGGCGTCTGCAGTGCACCGGCGGCAAGGATCACTTCGGCGTCGGCGCGCGCGCTCTGCAGTTGGCCGTCGGCGTCGAGCCATTCGACGCCGACTGCACGGCCCTGTTCGACCAGCACGCGCGTCACGCGCACGCCGCTGCGCACTGTCAGGTTGGCCCGCTGCCGCACCGGCGCGAGGAAGGCCGTGGCCGCATCGCAGCGCCAGCGTCCGCCGAGCGTGAGCTGGTAGGTGCCGAGGCCCTCGTCGCGCTCGCCGTTGAAGTCGTCGCTCTGCGCGAAGCCGGCCTCGGCGCCGGCCGCGAGCCAGGCGGCGCAATAGGGATGGTCGTTGCGCAGGTTCGACACGCGCAGCTCGCCCGCGCCGCCGTGCCAGGCCGTCTCGCCGCCGTCGTAGCGCTCGGATTTCTTGAAGAACGGCAGCAGCTCGCGGTAGCTCCAGCCGGTGTCGCCCTGGCCGCCGGCCGCGCGCGCCCAGTCGTCGAAGTCGGCGCGCTGGCCGCGGATGTAGATCAGCCCGTTGATCGCGCTCGATCCGCCCACCACCTTGCCGCGCGGCCAGACGATGCGGCGGTTGCCGGTCTCGGGCTGCGGCTCGGTCTCGAACTGCCACGAGAAGCGCGTGTCGTAGATCGAGCGGAAGTAGCCGACCGGCAGCCGCAGCCAGAAGTGCCGGCTGTCGGTGCCCGCCTCGAGCAGCAGCACGCGCCGGCGCGCATCGGCGCTGAGCCGGTTGGCGAGCACGCAGCCGGCGGAGCCGGCGCCCACGATGATGTGGTCGAAGCCTTCTTTGGTCGGCTCGCTCATTTGCGTCGCGCCCTCAGAAGCTGTGAATGAACTGGACGTGTCCGAGCAGGTCGTCCAGGCGCGTCCGATCTAGGCGCAAAGCGCAGTCGTAGCTCGCGCTACGGCGAGCATTTGCAACGACGAGCGGGCGT
The DNA here is from genome assembly GCA_946478645.1 of uncultured Variovorax sp. The sequence goes on along the minus strand of CAMLCW010000148.1, from coordinate 1,387 downwards.
GTCTGGGCGGGCTGAGCGGGCATGGCCGGTTCGTTCACAGCTTCTCAAGCCTTGACCAGCGCGGTGAACAGCGCCGGATCGAAGTACTGCTTCGCGGTCAGCGCGTTCTGGATGTTGGCGTTGCTCACGAAGAAATCGGTCACCTGCTGCAGCCAGTTGGCCACGGTGCCGTCGGCGTACTTGGCGCGCCACTCGGCCGACGAGTAGTACTTGCTGGCCTTGAACTGCTCCTTGAACTGCGCGAGCGGCACTTCCTTGTACTGCGACTTCTGCAGCGCCGTAGCGGCGCCGTCGGGGTCGTTGAGCATGCGCTCGTTGGCGGGCAGCCAGCCCGCGATGAGCTTCTGCAGCACCGGCTTGTTCTTCTCGTAGTAGTCGTTGCGCGCGGCCCAGCCGCCGACGATGGCCGCCTGCGGGAAGAAGGCCGAGGCATCGATCAGCTTCCTGGCGCCGGGCGCCTTCTCGCGCACGGTGGTGTCGAACGGCGACCACAGCGCCACCGCCGGCACCGCGCCCGAGATGAACGAGGTCACGGCCTCGGACATGCGCTGGTTGACGATGCGCACGTCCTTGGCCGGGTCGAGCTGCGCCGAGCGCAGCGCGCGGTCGAGGAACACGTGCGCCGTGGTGCCGGTGGTGGTGGAGATCTGCTTGCCCTTGAGGTCGGCCAGCGTCTTCACGCCCGCGTCCTCGCGTACCCAGAGTTGGGCGGTGGCGTATTCGATGTTGTTGATCAGGAACACCTTGCCCTGGCCGCGCGCCGGAAAATTCGACAGCACCGCGCCGGTGGCCAGCACGTCGAGGCTGCCGCCGACCATCGCCTGGAAGATCTCCAGCCCGGTGGTGAACTGGCGCAGCTGCAGGTCGAGCCCCTGCTTGGCGAACGTGCCCATCTCCTGGCCGAGCCAGATCTGGCCGTCGACCGCGGGCGTGTGCAGGTAGCCCACGTTGACCTTGATGCGCGACTGCGCCCAGGCCGGCAGCGCGAGGCTGGAGGCCGCAGTGGCCGCGAGTGCGGCGCCGCCGCCGAGGATTTTTCTGCGTGGGAGGGACATGTCGCTCTTCCTTTCAGGTTCAACCAAAGTTTCAATCAATCGGACAGGCGCACTTGCTGCTTCGATTGGGCCGCGTACTCTTCCATGACGAGTTCGCGGATCTGCGCGCGCAGCTGCGCGAAGCGCGGGTCCTCGTGCACCGCCTCGCCGCGCGGATAGCCGAAGGGCACGTCGATCACGGTGCGGATGCGCGCCGGCCGCGCGGTCACCACGACGATGCGCGACGAGAGATAGATCGCCTCGTCGACCGAGTGCGTGATCAGCATCACCGTCTTGCCCTCGGCCTGCAGCACCTCGAGCAGCAGGTCCTGCATGGCGCTGCGGGTCTGCGC
>CAMLCW010000147.1 GCA_946478645.1 uncultured Variovorax sp. | reverse complement strand
CCGTCGACGGTCTTCTGCGTGGCGGTGGCGGCGTGCACGGTGGTCATCAGGCCGCGCTTGATGCCCCACTTGTCGTTCAGCACCTTGGCGAGCGGCGCGAGGCAGTTGGTGGTGCAGCTAGCGTTGCTGACGATGGCCTCGCCGGCGTACTTCTTGTCGTTCACGCCGTAGACGAACATCGGGGTGTCGTCCTTCGAGGGCGCCGACATGATGACCTTCTTCGCGCCCGCGGCGAGGTGCTTCTCGCACGTTTCCTTGGTGAGGAACAGGCCGGTCGATTCCAGCACGATGTCGGCGCCGACCTCGTTCCACTTCAGGTTGGCGGGATCGCGCTCCTGCGTGAGGCGGATCTTCTTGCCGTTGACGACGAGCGTGTTGCCCTCGACCGTGACTTCGCCCTTGAAGCGGCCGTGCACCGAATCGTACTGGAGCATGTAGGCCAGGTAGTCGGGCTCGAGCAGGTCGTTGATGGCGACGATCTCGATGTCGTTCTTGAAGTTCTGCACCGCCGCGCGCAGCACGTTGCGGCCGATGCGGCCAAAGCCGTTGATACCGAGTTTGATAGCCATCTGATTTGCTCCTAAGGTTGAAAAACTTGTGACACGGACCGAAGAACGAAGCGCCCCCGCGGGACGCTCAGTCCCGCAGCACCGCCTCCACGGTCGCGGCGACGTTGTCGGCCGTGAATCCGAAGTGCTGGAACAGCGCCGGCGCCGGTGCCGATTCGCCGTAGCTGTCGATGCCCACGACGGCCGCGCAGCCGTACTTCCACCAGCCACCGGTGCAGCCCATCTCGACGGCGATGCGCGGCAGTTTCTTCGGCAGCACGCTCTTCTTGTAGGCCAGGTCCTGGCGGTCGAAGGTGGTGGTCGAAGGCATCGACACCACGCGCACGGCGATCTTGCGCTGGGCCAGCAGCTTCTGCGCGGCCAGGGCGAGCGGCACTTCGGAGCCGGTCGCGATGATCACCGCGGCGGTCTTCTTGCTCTTGAGGCCGACTTCCTCCGGCTCCGACAGCACGTAGGCGCCGCGGCTGATGTCGCCGAGTTCGCGCTTGGGCGCGTAGGCGATGTTCTGGCGGCTCAGCAGCAGCGCGGTGGGGCGCGATGCGTTCTGCAGCGCCACCGCCCAGGCCACGGCCGTCTCGGCGGTGTCGCCCGGACGCCAGACGTCGAGGTTCGGAATCAGGCGCAGCGACGCGGCATGCTCGATCGACTGGTGCGTCGGGCCGTCTTCGCCGAGGCCGATGGAGTCGTGCGTGAACACGTGCACCACGCGGCGCTTCATGAGCGCGGCCATGCGAATCGCGTTGCGGCTGTAGTCGCTGAAGGTGAGGAAGGTGCCGCCGTAGGGAATGAAGCCGCCGTGCAGCGCCACGCCGTTCATGATGGCGGCCATGCCGAATTCGCGCACGCCGTAGTTGATGTGGCGCCCGATCACGCCGTGCGGCGGCTCGGCGTCGTCGGCGGTGCTGTCGGGCTTGGGCTCGTCCTCGGCGCCTTGCTTCGGCTGCTCGGACGGAACGCCCATCACCACGGAGCCGGTCTGGGGGTCGAAGCGCAGCGCCGCGGTGCTCTTGGTGTTGGTGAGGTTCGAGCCCGTGAGGTCGGCGCTGCCGCCGAGCATTTCGGGCAGGGCGGCGGTGAAGGCCTCGAGCGCGAGCTGGCTGGCCTTGCGGCTGGCCACGGTCTCGCCCTTGGTGTGCGCGGCCACCACGGCGTCGAACGCCACCTGGTGGAAGTTCTTCGGCAGCTCGCCCTTCATGCGGCGCGTGAATTCGGCCGCCAGTTCGGGAAAAGCCTGCGCATAGGCGGCGAAGCGCTCGTTCCAGGCAGCTTCGGCCTTGGCGCCCTCGGCCTTGTGGTCCCAGTCGGCGTACACCTCGGCCGGGATCTCGAAGGCCGGCGCGGTCCAGCCCAGCGCTTCGCGCGTGAGCTTGATCTCTTCCGCGCCCAGGGCTTCGCCGTGCGCCTTGGCGGTACCGGCGCGGTTCGGGCTGCCCTTGCCGATGGTGGTCTTGCAGATGATGAGGGTCGGGCGGCTGGCTTCGTTCTTGGCCTTGGCGACGGCCTTCGACACCGCGGCAACGTCGTTGCCGTCGATCGGGCCGATCACGTTCCAGCCGTAGGCCTTGAAGCGCTCTTCGGTGTTGTCGATGAACCAGGGCTTGACCTGCCCGTCGATGCTGATGCCGTTGTCGTCGTACAGCGCGATCAGCTTGTTCAGGTGCCAGGCGCCGGCGAGGGCGCAGGCTTCATGGCTGATGCCTTCCATCAGGCAGCCGTCGCCGAGGAAGGCGTACGTGTGATGGTCGACGATCGCATGGCCCTTGCGGTTGAACTCGGCGCCGAGCAGCTTCTCGGCCAGCGCAAAGCCCACGGCATTGGTGATGCCCTGGCCCAGCGGGCCGGTGGTGGTCTCCACGCCGGGGGTCAGGTCCACTTCCGGATGGCCCGCGGTCTTGCTGTGCAACTGGCGGAAATTGCGCAGCTGCTCGATCGGCAGGTCGTAGCCGCTCAGGTGCAGCACGGCGTAGAGCAGCATCGAGGCATGGCCGTTCGAGAGCACGAAGCGGTCGCGGTCGAACCAGTGCGGGTTCACGGGGTTGTAGCGCAGGTGCTCGCCCCAGAGTGCGACGGCCATCTCGGCCATGCCCATCGGTGCGCCCGGATGGCCGGAGTTTGCTTGTTGGACGGCATCCATGGCCAGCGCGCGGATCGCGTTGGCCATCAGGGCTTGGTTTGCCATGGGCGTTGGACTTTCGGGAGTGTGGATTGGGGAGAACCCGCGATTTTACCGGGCCTGCCCGGACCGCCTCCGGCAGCAGCCGAACACCCGACCAATGCCCGGGGGCCTGCGGACGCGGTTTCCCGGCCGGCGCGGGCGGCGCGACTGCTAGAGTTGCGCCCCATGCACGGGCTGCACCTCACCGCCGACCTCCACGATTGCCAATGCGCGATGCAGTGGCTGACCGACCGGGAGGCGCTCGGTGCCGTTTGCGTCAAGGCCGCCAAGGCCGCCGGGCTGCAGCCGGTCGGCCAGTTGGTGCACGGCTTTCCGGCCACGCCGCAGGGGCCGGGCGGCGTCACCGCCACGGTGCTGCTGGCCGAATCGCACCTGTGCCTGCACACCTGGCCCGAGCAGCGCGGCGCCACGCTCGACGTGTACGTGTGCAACTTCAGCGCCGACCATTCGGCCAAGGCGCAGGCGCTGATGGAGTGCCTGGTGGCGCTGTTCCAGCCCGCGCGCACCGAACGCCACGCGCTGCAGCGCGGACGGGCGAAGCCATGACGGCCAGCGCAATGATCCTCGCGGCCGGCCGCGGCGAGCGCATGCGCCCGCTCACCGACGCCACGCCCAAGCCGCTGCTTGCGGTGCGGGGCAAGCCGCTGATGCAATGGCCGATGGAGGCGCTGGCGGCCGGCGGCTTCACCGGGCTGGTGGTCAACACGGCCTGGCTCGGCGCGCAGATCGCGGATCGCTTCGGGCCGCGGCCGGTGCTCGACGGGCATGGCGCGCTCTCGGTCGCCTACTCCGACGAGGGCCGCGACTTCGGCGGCGCGCTCGAGACCGCGGGCGGCATCGTGCGCGCGCTGCCGCTGCTCGATGACGTCTTCTGGGTCGCGGCGGGCGACGTGTTCGCGCCCGGCTTCGTCTTCAGCCAGGCTGCCGTCGACCGTTTTGCGGCCAGCGGCAAGCTCGCCCATCTCTGGCTGGTGCCGAACCCGCCGCACAACCCGAAGGGCGACTTCGGCCTCTCGGCCGACGGGCTCGCGCTGAACGAGGCGAGCGAAAAGTACACCTTCTCGACCATCGGCCTCTACCGCCGCGCGCTGTTCGCGCCGCCTTACTGCGACATTCCCGCCGGCAACCTCCAAGGCGTCAAAGCCCCGCTGGCGCCGATCCTGCGCGCTGCGATGGACAATGAATGCGTCAGCGCCGAATGCCACACCGGCCCCTGGACCGACGTGGGCACGCCCGAGCGGCTTCTTCAATTGAACACGCCAACATGACCCCTGCAGAACGCCAGATCTACGCCGAGCGCCGCGCGCGCCTCGCCTCGCAGCTCGGCAAGGACGGCATCGCCATCGTGCCGACCGCGCCCGAGCGCCAGCGCAACCGCGACAGCGACTTCCTGTTCCGGCACGACAGCTACTTCTACTACCTGACCGGCTTCACCGAACCGAACGCCTGGCTGGTGCTGGCGGACGACGGCCGCGCGACGCTGTTCTGCGCGCCCAAGGACCTGGAGCGCGAGATCTGGGACGGCTACCGCCTCGGGCCCGAGGCCGCACCCGCGGCGCTGGGCATGGACGAGGCGTTTTCGGTGGCCGACCTCGACGCAAAGCTGCCGAAGCTGCTCGAGAACCGTGACGTCGTCTGGTACCCGTTCGCGACCCACCAGGGCCTGGAGACGCGCATCGACGGCTGGCTGCAGTCGGTGCGCGCGCGCGTGCGCTTCGGCGCGCTGTGCCCCGACACGCAGCGCGACCTGTGCAGCCCGCTCGACGAGATGCGGCTCGTGAAAGACGCGCACGAGCAGGACATCATGCGCCGCGCCGCGGACATCAGCGCCCGCGCGCACGTGCGCGCGATGCAGCTGTCGGCGCGCATGCTGCGCGAGGGCAAGGACGTGCGCGAATACCACCTCGACGCCGAGCTGCTGCACGCCTTCCGCATGGAGGGCTCGCAATACCCCGCCTACGGCTCGATCGTGGCGGCGGGCGCCAATGCCTGCGTGCTGCACTACCGCGCGGACGCCGCGCCGGTGCGTGCCGGCGAGCTGGTGCTGATCGACGCGGGCTGCGAGCTCGACGGCTATGCGAGCGACATCACGCGCACCTTCCCGGCCGACGGCAAGTTCACCGGGCCGCAGCGCGCGCTCTACGACCTGGTGCTCGCGAGCCAGGACGCCTCGGCCGCCGCCACCAAGGCCGGCAACCGCTTCAACGATCCGCACGATGCGGCGGTGCGCGTGCTCTCGCAAGGCATGCTCGACCTCGGGCTGCTCGACGCGAACAAGGTCGGCAGCGTCGACGACGTGATCGACAAGCGCGCCTACTTCCAGTTCTACATGCACCGCACCGGCCACTGGCTCGGCATGGACGTGCACGACTGCGGCAGCTATGTCGAGCCGACGCAGGTCGGCGAGGTGAGCGAGCGCAAGGACCCGCTGTCGAACGAACTCATCAAGAACCGCCCGAGCCGCATCCTGCGCCCGGGCATGGTGCTGACGCTCGAGCCCGGCATCTACGTGCGCCCGGGGGAGGGCGTGCCCGAGCAGTTCCATCACATCGGCATCCGCATCGAGGACGACGCGATCGTCACCGACACCGGCTGCGAGCTCATCACCCGCGGGGTGCCGGTGAACGCCGACGAGATCGAGGCGCTGATGCGCGCCTGAGGCGCGCCCGCCAAGCGCTACTTCGCCTGCAGCAGCGCCCCCGCCTCGAGCAGCACCAGCTCGTTGTCGTCCGCCTTGTCGGGCTCGCGGCTGCTCGAGAACGGCAGGTTGTTGTCGTTGCCGACCACGATGTGCGTCGCATCGACCACGTCGACGTTCTCGATGGTGAAGAACGGGAACTTGAGCACGCCGTCGGTGAGCGGCTTGCGCGCGCGCCTGGCCGGATCGGCGATGTTCAGCAGGTCGATGTAGCCGATCTTGCGCACCGCAGCGCCGACGTTCGCCTCGCCCATCTCGATCTTGTAGACGCGCTTGAACTTCGCGAGGTCGTGGAAGCAGTCGCTGCGCTTTTGGCCTTCGGGGCAGGCCTTGTCGGCCGTGCCTTCGCCGTTGTCGCGCTCGATGACCAGGGCCGTGGTGGCGTCGATCATGTTGAAGTCGCCGATGGCGTGGCCGTTCGCCTCGAGCACGTAGTGCCAGTGGCGCCCGGTCCATTGCTCGCTCGCCACGTCGAACTCGAGCACGCGCAGCGCCTCCTTGCCGTCGACGCGCTCGTAGTCCTTGGCGTCGGCATTCCACACCGGGCCTTCGAGTAGCGCATAGAGCTTGCTGCCGTCCTTCGACGCGGCCATGCCCTCGAAGCCCTTCGAGCGCCTGACCTGGAAATCGACCGCGCCGCCCGGCGCGCCCGGCGTGGTGACGCCCGGATGGTCGGGCGAGCGCACCGCCTTGCCGCCGACCTGGGTGTCGAACACCGCGAGCACCTTGCCCTTCAGGTCGGCCTTGATCAGGAACGGGCCGAACTCGTCGCCGATCCACAGCGCGCCGCCCGCGAACTGGAAGCTCTCGGGGTCGAAGTCCGAGCCCGTGAGATAGCGCTGCTTCGTGCCTTCATGGACGATGCGGAACGGCACCTTCTTGTCGGGGTCGTGCAGGAAGATGGTGTTCAGTCGGTTGAACCTGCCGCTCTTGAAATCCACCTTGTAGTGGCTCAGGTAGAGCATGAAATCGGGCGAGTTGGCCTTGGCGCCCGCGCCGTTGTCGGTGAGGACCCAGAACGAGCCGTCGTCCATCTTCTTGATGCCCGAGTGGCCCTGCAGCGGCTGGCCCTCGAAGGGCAGCGAGACGCCCGTGCCGCGGCCACCCGACAGGCCCTCTACCGTGCCCGGCGCCTCCACGCGCTGGCCCGAGGTGAACTTGCCGCTCAGGCGCAGGTCGGCCGGCGCATCCTTGGGCACGGCAACGAAGCTCCGCGCGGGCAGCACGGCGTGGCCCGCGAGCGTGGCGGGAAAGGCGGTCTGTGCCTGCGCGGTGGCGGCACTCGCCAGGGCGCCGGCAGCGGCGGCGAGGGAAAGAACGGAAAGGCGCATCTTCATGGAGCGAAAGGTCCGGATCGGAAAACGCGAGACGATGCCGCCGCGGCGTGACGCCGCAGTGACATCGGCCCGGCAGCCTCACGCGAGCGCTGCGCCCGCCAGGTGTCCGCGCGTGAACGCTTCCTCGAAGATCGAGTAGCCCGACCAGTCCGCATGCGCGAACGAGAGCCTTCCCGCGGTGACGTGGCCGCGCTGCGCGGCGCCGTCCTCGGCAGCGCCGAGCCGCGCGAGCAGGCCCGGCACCGGCATGGCCATCGCGTGGCCGTAGCGCATGATTTCGATGCGCGTGGCGAGCGCACCCAGGTCGGGATGCGGCACCGACAGCTCCGCAAGCAGCTCGTCGCGCCAGCCGGTCCACGGCCGTTCGAGCAGCAGGCGCCGGCCGTCCGCGCCCGCGTCGTGGCGGCCCGGGCCGAGCGGCCGGTACCAGCTCAGCACCGTGTCGCGTGGCGTCGGGTCGAGCGACTGGTGGCGCGCATCGACGTAGCCGAGGCCGCGCGTGCCGTAGACCACGTTGTCCCAGCTCGGCGGCGCGCCGGGGCGGTCGGCGAGCGGCGCGCGCAGGTGCACGTTGGCCACGAGCCAGGGTGCATGCCCGATGGAGGCCGCGGCCTCGGTGAGCACGCGCGGCGCGTTCTCGACCACGCGCGCGGCGATGAACACGGGCAGCGCCACGATGCAGTGCTCGGCCTGCCAGCGCACGTGCGACTGCGAGGCAGCGTCCCAGGCATCGACCTCGACGCCGCCGCGCAGCTGCGCAATGCGCGTGACCACCTGGCCCGTGCGCAGCCGCTCGCCGAGCGGTGCGGCGAGCCGCTGGGTCAGCCAGCCGTTGCCTTCGGGCCAGGTGAGGATGCCGTCGTGCTCCGACGCAACTGCATCTGCTTCGGGCTCGCCGGGCGCATGGAAGCCGTGCCGGCTCGCGAAGTAGTGGACGCCGGCCCAGGCCGAGACATGGTCGATGCCGGCGCCGTAGTCGTCGCGGCAGCAGTAGTCGAGGTACCAGCGCAGGTGCGCGTCGCCGAAGCCATCGGCGTCGAGCCAGCGCGAGAAGGGCACGGCGTCGAGCGCGAGCAGCGCGGGCGTGAGCGCTGCGCGCAGCGTGGGGATGGCGAAGCGCGCGGCGCGCTGCAGTTCGCCGATGCGGCGTGCGAAGCGGCGGTACTGCGCATGCGTCTCGGCGCCGACGCCGTGCACGGGCAGCAGGCCCTCCTGCCATTGGCCCTGGAAGAACAGGCGTTCCTGCGGGCTGTGGCAGAGGCTGCGCTCGTCGTAGACCCAGCGGCCGGCCTCGCGCCGGCGCAGCCCGAGCTCCTCGAGCAGGTCCTGCACCTCGCGCGCATCGTCGCCGGGCACCGGCAGGTAGTGCGCGCCGAGCGGGCAGGCCACGCCACCCACGCTGCCGCCGCGCGCATTGCCGCCCGCTGCGTCCTCCAATTCGAGCAGGGCGAAGTCCTCGATGCCGGCCAGCCGCAGCGCGCGTGCCGCCGCGAGCCCGGCCACGCCGCCACCGGCGATCACCACGCGCACCTTGCGCGTGGCCGCGACCGGCCGGCTGTTCAGCGCACCGTCGCGCAGCGCGTGGCCGCGCGCCATCGCGCTGCCCGCGAACCCGCCCTCGATGGCCGAAGGCGCCGGTTCGCAGCCCGCGAGCGCCAGGGCGCCGGCCGCACCCGCCGCCACGCCGAGAAATTCGCGCCGCTGCATGGCTGCTACGGCCCGTTCACTCGTGCCCCATGACCTTGCCCCACTCGCGCTCGTAGGTGGTGACCAGGACCTGGTTGGACAAGCGGTTCACCTCGGCCGGCACGCGCGCCATGTCGACCGGAAAGTCGAACATCAGCGGCAGCGCGGCGGGCGAGAGAAAGCGCAGGCCCGGAGGCAGCGCGTCGGGCAGCCGGTAAGGACGGCGGCTCGCGATGATGAAGCCCCACTCGCCGAAGCTCGGCACATGCGCGTGGTACGGCGTGGCGCGCAGGCCGGTGGATTCGATGGTGGCCGCCACGGTCCAGTAGCTCTTGCGCGCCACCAGTGGCGAGGTGGTCTGCACCACCGCGTAGCCGCTCGCCGCGAGGCGCCGGTCGAGCAGCGCGTAGAAGCTGCTGGTGTAGAGCTTGCCGATCGCGAAGTTGGTGGGGTCGGGAAAGTCGACCACGATCACGTCGAAGGTGTCGTCATCGCCCGCCGCGCCGCCTTGCTGCTGCAGCCACTGGAACGCATCGGTGTTGACCACCTTCACCTTCGGCGACGACAGCGCATGGCCGTTGAGCGCGGCCAGCGTCGCGTGCCCGGTGAAGAGCTTCGTCATGTTCGGGTCGAGCTCGACCAGCGTGACCGATTCGACCGACGGGTACTTGAGCACCTCGCGCACGGCCATGCCGTCGCCGCCGCCGAGCACCGCGACCTTCTTCGGCGCGCCATGCGCGGCCATGGCCGGATGCACCAGCGCCTCGTGGTAGCGGTACTCGTCGCGCTCGGCGAACTGCAGGTTGCCGTTGAGGAACAGGCGATGGCCGAGCGGCCCGCGCGTGACCACGATGCGCTGGTAGGGCGAACTGGCGCTGAAGACGATCGGCTCCTGGTAGAACCTGTCTTCGGCCAGCGTCGTGATGTGGTCGGCGCCCGCAAAGCCGGCCACCAGCGCCGCCAGCGAGAGCAGGCAGGCGACGAGGTGCGCGCCGACGCGCCGCACCTCGTGGCGGAACAGCCAGAGCGCCCACACGGCGACGGCCGCATTCATGATGCCGAACAGCAGCCCGGTGCGGATCATGCCGAGCTGCGGCACGAGCACCAGCGGAAACGCCACCGACACGGCGAGCGCGCCCAGGTAGTCGAAGGTCAGTACCTGCGACACGAGGTTCTTGAGCACCACGTTGCGCTTCAGGATCCGCATCACGAGCGGAATCTCGAGCCCGACCAGCGTGCCGACCACCATCACGAGGCCGTACAGCAGCAGCCGGAACGCGCCGGGCACATAGGCATTGGCCAGGTAGAGAACGGCCGGCAGCGCGCCGCCGATCAGCGCCACCAGCAGCTCGATGCGCAGGAAGTGCGCAGGCAGCTGGCGTTCGAAATAGCGCGACAGCCACGAGCCCACGCCCATCGCGAACAGGTAGGTGCCGATGATGGTGCTGAACTGCAGCACCGAGTCGCCGAGCAGGTACGAGCTCAGCGCGGCCGCGGTGAGCTCGTACACGAGGCCGCAGGCGGCCACGACGAAGACGCTCGCGAGCAGCGCGATCTCGACCGGCTGCGGACCGCCCTTCGGTCCGGACCGCGCGGCGGTGGTCAATGGATGGCGGCCGCCACGATGATGCTGATGCCCAGGCTCATCGCCGCCACCACCAGCCCGAGCGCGACGTTCTGCTTCTCGACGATCTCGTTCCAGAGGTCGTAGGGCGTGAGCTTGTCGATGATGAGGAAGCACAGCCAGAAGATCAGCACGCCGATCAGCGCATAGACGAGCGATCCGAGGACCACGCCCGGTTTCAGCCATTCAAATCCCATGGGGACCTCCAGTCGTAGTTGGTGTGGGGTTGTCGTTCATTTGTGGCCGCCGCCGCTCGAGTAGCCGCCGTAGGAGCCGCCCGATCCGCGGTAGCCGCTGCCCGACGAACCGCTGCTGCGGCCGCTGCAGGTGCTCATCACGATCAGCACGATGAACAGCACGACGATGATCAGGATGATGGTGCCGCAGCCCATGCCCGATGCGGCACTCACCGGCAGCGCGTCGCTGCGCGTGAACAGGTCCTTCTTGTCGTCGAGCTTGAAGGCGGCCGAGACCGCGCCGCTGTCGAGCTTGTTGCCCGACGACCATGAGAGTTCGTTGGCCGAGCGCTCCATCGACAGCAGCGAGCGGCCGTCGGCGAAGTCGCGGTTGAAGCTCTTCTGCCCGCGCTCGACCTGCCAATAGAACTCGCCCGCCACGTAGGTGGTTTCGGCGTTGTAGGCGTACTGCTGCTGGTAGCGCTTGCCGAGGTAGGTGGCGCTGTTGCCGTTCTCGGCCATCTGCGGCGCGCCGGTGGTCGGCTTGACCATGCTCCAGCCGTCCTCGGCGTCGACCAGGAAGCTGAACCCGCGCTTCTGGTTGTAGAGCAGGTATTCGTTCCAGCCGAAGTGCTCGTCGTCGCCGGGCTCCACGCCCATGCGGTGCTGAAAGCCCACCACCTGCCATTGCACGCCCTGCAACTGGCCGATGCTGCCGAGCGGGATCAGCGGACGGACCGGCTCCTCCTGCGCGGCATGCCGCAGCTCGCCGCCGATGCCGTGCGTGAGGTCGACGATGCTGTTGCACGAGCGGCAGGTGATGCTCTTGCTGTCGGCCAGGTTGACGGTGATCGGTGCGCCGCAGTTCGGGCAGTTGAAGGCGCGGCCTTTTTCGTCCTTGGCGGATTCGTCGCGCAAGCCCGTGAGCTGCAGGTCTTCGAGCTGCACCGAGCGGCCGAGATAGGCGCTGGGCGGATGGGTGCCGTAGTCGATGCCGAGCACCAGCCCCTTCTCGCTGCGCAGCTCGACCATCGGGAACGCGCGCCCGAGTTCCGGCAGGTGCGGCAGTTCGCCCTGCGCCGACAGCAGCGCGACCTGCTCGTTCGACGACACCGTGAAGCTCTGGCCATTGAACGCGCTCGTCGCGCCCACGCGCAGGTCGACCGGTGGCGGCGCGGTGCGCTGCAGGTCGTAGGGCAGCGAGAAGACGTAGGCCCCGTTGTCTTCGCTGAGGATGCCGCTGCGGCCGTCTTCCAGCGCGGCGATCCATTCGGTCCAGCGTGCGCCGGCGTGGCCGTACTGCAGCCGCCCGACCAGCGTGAACGGCTCATCCGCCGGGACGGCCTCGGGCGGCGCCGGTGCGCCGGCGG
>CAMLCW010000146.1 GCA_946478645.1 uncultured Variovorax sp. | reverse complement strand
TCAGCCGGTGGTTGCCGAGCACATAGGTCCGGCCGCCGTGCGTGGCCTGGACGCCGCGTCCGGGCAGCGCCTTGAACTCGCCGACCGGCTGCGGCGCCTGCGCCAGGCCTGCGGCGATGGCCATCGAGACCGGGTGGTCCGAGCGCGCCGCGAGGCCGGCGGCAATGGCCAGCACCGCCGCTTCGTCCGACTCGGGCCCGAGCAGGCGCGTCGCGACCAGCTTCGGCTTGCCTTCGGTCAGCGTGCCCGTCTTGTCGAGCGCCACCGCCTTGAGCTTGCGCGCCTCTTCGAGGTAGGTGCCGCCCTTGATCAGAATGCCGCGCCGCGCGGCCGACGCCAGCGCGCTCACCACCGTGACCGGCGTGGAGATCACCAGCGCGCAGGGGCAGGCGATCACCAGCAGCACCAGCGCCTTGTAGACGGCCTCGAGCCAGGTCCAGCCCATGAGCCACGGCGTGAGCACCGCCACGGCGATGGCCGCGACGAACACCGCCGGCGTATAGACGGCCGCAAAGCGGTCGACGAAGCGCTGGGTCGGGGCGCGCGTGGCCTGTGCTTCCTCGACCGCATGGATGATGCGCGCGAGCGTGGTGTCGGTCGCGATCGCCGTCACGCGGAATTCGAGCGCCGCCGTGTGGTTGATGGTGCCCGCAAAGACCGGGTCGCCCGCTGCCTTGTCCACCGGAATGCTCTCGCCGGTGACCGGGGCCTGGTCGATCGCGCTCACGCCGTCGGTGACCACGCCGTCGAGCGGCACCCGTTCGCCAGGCCGGATGCGCACGATCGCGCCGAGCGCCACCGTGTCGGCCTTCTGCGTCTGCCAGCCTCCGTCGGCCTGCCGGACCTCCGCCGTCTCGGGCGCGAGCGCAAGCAGCCCCTGGATCGCGTTGCGCGCGCGGTCGACCGCACGCGCCTCGATCAGTTCGGCGATCGCATACAGCGCCATCACCATCGCGGCTTCGGGCCACTGGCCGATCAGGAAGGCGCCCGTGACCGCGACGGCCATCAGCCCGTTGATGTTCAGGCGCCCGCGCACCAGTGCGGCAAAGCCCTTCTTGTAGGTGTCGAGGCCCGCCAATGCGATCGCCGCGAGCGCGAGGCCCATCTCCACCGCTGTGGTTCCTGCGCCCTCGGGCGCGAAGAAGGCCACCGTCTCGGCCGCAATGGCCAGCACCAGCGCGGCCGCCAGCCGCAACAAGCCGGCGCTGGCGAAGCCGTTGGTGCTCGCCGCCGCGGCCGCTGCCGGACTGCTGCCATCGGCGGCCGGATTTTCGAGCGCCTCGGGCTTGAAGCCGGCCTTGCGGATGGCCGCGAGCGCCTCGGACAATGCGGCGCCCTCCGCCGTGATCGCCAGGGTGCGCTCGCCAAGCCGGAAGCGCAGGCCCGAAACGCCCGCCACGGGCTCGAGCGCGCGGCGGATCTCGGACTCCTCCACGGCGCAGTCCATGGTCGGAATGCGAAAGAGCCGTGCGCCGGCCGGCAGCGCTGCCGCAGCCGCGGCGTCGGGCGAAGTGACTGCTGCTGCGCCGCAGCCGCCGCCACAGCACGACGGCGCGTCAGCCGGATTCAGGGTGTTGGGATTCGTCATGGCTTCATTGGAAACCCTGAAGCAGGTGTAGAGTCAAACACCCGCTGCAGATCCCTTTCGAGGCCCCTATGAAAATCGGAGAACTGGCCCGCGCCGCCAAGACGCCGGTCGAAACCATTCGCTACTACGAGCGCGAGCAATTGCTGCCCGCGCCCGCCCGCACCGACGGCAATTACCGCATCTACGACGACGCGCATGCGCAGCGCCTGGGTTTCATCCGGCGCTGCCGTTCGCTCGACATGACGCTCGACGAGATCCGCGTGCTGCTGCGCTTTCGCGATGCGCCCAGCGAAGACTGCGGCGAGGTCAACCAACTGCTCGACGACCACATCGGCCACGTGGCCACGCGCATCGCCGAACTGAAGATGCTGCAAACACAGCTGAAGGCACTGCGCCAGCAATGCGGGGGTGCCGAGTCGAGCCGGCACTGCGGCATCCTGCAGGAGCTGGACACCGCCGCGCTGGCGTCAGAGCCGTTCGGCCAGCATGCGGGGCATGTGCACGGGGCGCTGCACGGGGGAGCGAAGCGGGGTGCGTGAGGCTGATGCCGCCTTGAATTCAGCCCTTGAACGGCGTCAGATAGGGCGCTGCAGCCCGATCGGCTGCCTCCCTGTAGTTTCCGATTTCGGCCTTGCTGGCACTCGCCAATGCTGCTTCAAGCTGTGAAGCATTCAAGTCTTTGCAGTAGGCAGGTGTTCCAGGCTGCTGTCTCCACGATTCGGAGAGGGCGCCACCATCGATGGCATCGAATCCCAGCTCGCGAATCACGCCTTGAACGAGCTGCTTGTCGTTCTCGTTGTCACCCGCTACCGACAGCGCGATGCGTTCCCCGGTCCCGCCCCGGTTTCCGCGTTCAGCCAGGCTTTCGGCGAGGATGTTGTTGAAGGCCTTGATGACGGGCCTGCCAAGCACTGAGGCAATCCATTCGCTGTCGGTCGCCCCGGCTTCCACTTGCGCCACGACGCCGTCGCGCGTGGGATAGTAATTTCCTGCATCGACCACCACCGCGCGGTTCGCCCGCAGGACGTCAAGCGGCAATTGGGTCACGGCCAGTTGCGGAATCGCGATGATCACCAGGTCTGCAGCCTGGGCGGCCTGCGCCACGGTCGCCGCGACGACGCCCGTCTCGGCCGCGAATTCCGCGAGGGTCGAAGGTCCGCGCGAGTTCGCTATCAGCACATGATGCCCCCGTGCTTTGAGGTTCCGGGCCAGCGCGCTGCCGATGTTGCCCGAGCCGATGATTCCGACGTCCATACTGCCCTTTCGTTCAGAAGGCCATTATGCGAAGGGCACCACGGCCGCAGGCGAGCGGGGTCAAACCTCTTGAAAAAGGACTCGCTGCAGGGCGGTAGAGGCAGGCACGCTGAATAAGATCCAGCCATGTCCGCCGCATCAGCCCCGCGCCCCCAGTGCACCGCTTGCCTGCGCCCGCTCAGCGCCTGCATCTGCCGCTGGGTCACGCCCACCGCCCACGCGGTGGAGGTACTGGTGCTGCAGCACCCGATGGAGGTACACGAGGCCAAAGGCAGTGCCCGCCTGCTGCACCTCAGCTTGGCGCACTGCCGCCTGGTGGTGGGCGAGGCATTTGCCGCACCCGTCTGGCCGGAAGACGGCAAGCACACGCTGCTGCTGTACCCGGACAGTCTGCAAGATACCGCCCCAGCCCTGCGAGTCCCACCCCCGCCACCGCCCGAGTGGCCGCAAGCCCTGTCTCGCCTGCGCCTGGTCGTGCTGGACGGCACCTGGCGCAAAAGCCGAAAGATGCTCTACCGAAGCCCGCCTCTGCAACAGTTGCCTCGCCTGGCCCTGCACAACCTGCCGCCTTCGCACTACCGTATCCGCAAAGCCCATGGGCCCGACCAACTGTCCACGCTGGAGGCGACCTGCTACGCACTGTGCCAACTGGAAGGCGGTGCGGCGCGGTTCCAGCCCTTGTTGAATGCCTTCGACGGGTTTGTAGCGCACCTGGAGCAGGCTGGCGGGCAGCGAAACGCGCAAACCGGCAGGCCCCGCCCTCGACGCGGCTGATATCTCCTGGCGACGGATGCGAGCCGCATCTGCACAGCAAATCCGGTCAAGACGCGGGGCCATGCCTTTGACATCATGCAGCCATGAACAGCGCGACACCCTCGGTCCCCGACCCACTCTCGAGCGTCGTCGCCTGGATAGAACAGCAACTCGACCAGTCGTTGACGCTGGAGTCGGTCGCGGCGCGGGTCGGCCTGTCGCCGTATCACTTCTCACGGCTGTTCACCGCACGCATGGGTCGCAGTGTCATGGCCTACGTGCGCGGCCGAAGACTCGTGCACGCGGCCCAACGGCTCTGCGATGAGCCTGACCTGAAGCTCGTCGACCTCGCGTTCGACTGCGGATTCGAATCCCAGGAGGCGTTCACGCGCGCGTTCAAGCGCCTGTTCGGCGTTTCCCCGGGCCGATTCCGCAGCGGATTCGCGGTCAAACCCATCGAAGGCCAATACCCCATGAACCTCCCTCCTGCCCAGAACACATCCGTCGCTCGTTGGCCCGAGCTCGTCGCGATGCCCGCTTTCCGCGTCGCCGGCCCTTCGCGCCGCCTCGACGAGGCGACCAAGTCGGAGATCCCGCAGTTGTGGTCCGCGCTGATCGGTGCGCTGCCATTCGAAGGCCAGGTGCAGGACTGGGCGACCTACGGGGTGGTCTCCACTGTCGACAAGGCTGACGGCAGTTTTGAATACATGGCGGGTGTCGGTGTCGAACCCACCTGCGTGCCGCCGCCCCATTTCTCGACCATGGAGATACCGGCCGCGACCTATGCCGTATTCCGCATCACGCTGAATGGCACGGCGCTGCAACCGCAGGTCAAAGCGGCGATGACAGCGATATGGAGCGAGTGGATCCCGGCCTCCGGCTTGAAGGTCGCCGACGGGCCCGACTTCGAGCGCTACGACGGCCGCTTCGATCCACAGCAGCCAGGATCATTCATCGACTTCCACGTTCCGGTGGAGGCCTCGCAGGATGTCAATCGCCCCCTTGCTCACCGATAGATCTCGCGACGGTTGCCAACCTTCACGACCAGGATGCGAACCTGCTGATCAAAATTCGCCGCGCTCTTTGTGGGTCGAGTTTGCTCAGTTCCCGCTCTGGTTCCTGGTCCAGCTCAACCCTCCACGCCATAGCGCTTCATCACTTCTTCGAGCGGCACGGTCTTGGTCTTGCCGGCGCGGATGTCGACCATTCGCTGCTCGGCCAAATACAGGTCTTCAAGGTCATCCAAGCCGCTCACGACCAACTCGCGCAAATAGAACGCCTTGGTGCGACCGGTGACAGCTGCGAGATGGTCGAGACGCTGTTCGATCACCGGATCAAGTCGAACCGAAGTGGCCATGACGATGCCCTCGTTGAATACACGTATTCAATTTATCGGATTCACCTCTCTCTGTGGGCCGTCACCCCGCTACTTCCCAATCATCTGCGAGAGCTTCTCCGCCTCGAAGCTCTCCCCGCGCTGCGCATCGCCAGGCACGCAGTCCTTGCTGCTGCCGGGCTGCGCCGACAGCTTCTCGATCGCCTGCCACAAGAGCGCGATCTGGTGTTCCTGGCCCGCGGCGTTGTCGATCAGGCTGCGCATCGCCTGGCTCAGCGGATCGTCTTCCTGCGTGATGCCGTAGGCAGAGAACTTCTGCGGCGCGGCCACGTCGGCGCTCTCGCCGGCCTTCGACGGAATGATCCGCGCGGGAATGCCCACCGCCGTCGCGCCCGCGGGCACCGGCTTGATGACCACCGCATTGCTGCCGATCTTGGCGCCGTCGCCCACCTCGAAGCCGCCGAGCACCTTGGCGCCCGCGCTCACCACCACGTTGCGCCCGAGCGTGGGATGCCGCTTGGTGCCCTTGTAGAGCGAGGTGCCGCCGAGGGTCACGCCCTGGTAGATGGTGCAGCCGTCGCCGATCTCGGCGGTCTCGCCCACCACCACGCCCATCGCATGGTCGAAGAACACGCGCTCGCCGATCTTGGCCGCGGGATGGATCTCGATGCCGGTGAGCCAGCGTGCGACGTGGGCGATGAAGCGTGCCGGCCACTTGAAGCCATGGGTCCAGCAGGCATGCGCCCAGCGGTGCAGCACCACGGCGTGGAAGCCCGGGTAGACGGTGATCACTTCCCAGGCGCTGCGCGCGGCGGGATCGCGTTCGAGAATGCACCGGATGTCGGCGCGCAACCGAGAGAACATCGCTGCCTTCTTCGTTGTCGTTATATCGATAGGGCCGGGCAGTCTAAGGCCAGGGATCTTCGCGCACGGCCGACGGGGTTTTCACGGCCGCGTCGGCCATGGCCTTGGCGATGCCGCGCAGGATGTGGATCTCCTCGGGCGTGGGCTGGGCGCGATTGAAGAGCTGCTGCAGCCGCGGCATCAGCTTCTTCGGCGCCTCGGGGTCGAGAAAGCCGATCGCCACCAGCGAGCGCTCCCAGTGATCGAGCATGCCGGCCACCGCCTTGGCATCGGCCGCCTGCACGGGCGCGGTGGCGTCGCGCACCGCGTAGCCGCCGAGTGCGAGCCGCCATTCATAGGCGATCACCTGGATCGCAGCGCCCAGGTTGAGCGAGCCGAATTTCGGATCGGTCGGGATGGTGAGCGCGACATGGCAGCGGTAGACGTCTTCATTCCGCATGCCAAAACGCTCGGAGCCGAACAGGAACGCGACGTGCTGGTCGCCCTCCACCGCGAGCGGCGCGAGGTGTTCGCGCGGCGTGCGCGTGGGCGGGCCGAAGTCGCGCGGCACCATGGCGGTGGCGCACAAGTGGGTGATGCCGTCGAGCGCCTCGTCGAGCGTCTCGACGATGCGGGCGTTGGCCAGCACGTCGAGCGCGCCGCTCGCGCGCTGGATGGTTTCTTCGCGCCGCAGCACGTTGGGCCAGCGCGGCGCGACCAGCACGAGGTCGTCGAAACCCATGGTCTTCATGGCGCGCGCGGCGGCGCCCACGTTGCCGGCATGGCTGGTCTGGATCAGGATGAAGCGGGTGCGCATGGCGATCGAGGGGACACGGAAACGGCGGAGCCGGTAAAATCCCCGATTCTCGCCGCCCGCATCGCCGGGCCGCCCATCGGGGCACCTGCCGCTCCTTACGCCGTTCTTCCACAATCCAATGTCGTCCCCCAACCTGCATCCCATGCTCAATGTGGCCGTCAAGGCCGCACGCGCCGCCGGCGCGATCATCAACCGCGCCGCCCTCGACGTCGAGGCCGTGCGCATCTCGCAGAAGCAGGTCAACGACTTCGTCACCGAAGTCGACCACGCCAGCGAGCAGGTCATCATCGAAACGCTGCTTGGCGCGTATCCGGGGCACGGCATCCTGGCCGAGGAATCGGGCACCGAATACGGCGCCAAGGATTCCGAGTTCGTCTGGATCATCGATCCGCTCGACGGCACCACCAACTTCATCCACGGCTTCCCGGTCTATTGCGTCTCGATCGCGCTGTCGGTGCGCGGCAAGATCGAGCAGGCCGTCATCTACGACCCGAGCCGCAACGACCTGTTCACCGCCACCAAGGGCCGCGGCGCCTACATGAACGAGCGCCGCATCCGCGTGTCGAAGCGCACCAAGCTCAGCGAATGCCTGGTCTCGACCGGCTTCCCGTTCCGCAGCGGCGACAACTTCAAGCAGTACCTCGCGATCATGGCCGACATGATGCCGCGCATGGCCGGGCTGCGCCGCCCGGGCGCCGCGGCGCTCGACCTGGCCTACGTGGCCGCGGGCTTCACCGACGCCTTCTTCGAAACCGGGCTCAACCCCTGGGACGTGGCCGCGGGTTCGCTGCTGGTCACCGAGGCCGGCGGCCTGATCGGCAACTTCACGGGCGAGCCCGAGTTCCTCGACCAGCGCGAATGCCTGGCCGGCGCGCCGCGCATCTACGGCCAGCTGGTGCCGCTGCTCGCCAAGTACTCGAAGTTCGCGAGCGTGGACGACAAGCTGCGCGCGAGCGACCGCGTGCGCGCGGTGTCGGCCTCGACCCGCACGCGCCCCGACGAGGCTTCGGCCGACCTCTACGCGCGCAGCACCGTGACCGACCAGACCGCGGCCTCGCTGGAAGACGGCGAAACCCCCGCGGCAGCGCCGCCCGCCGCGCCGGCGGCCCCGCGCAAGCTCACCCGCGTCAAGCGCGAAGCGCCCGCCGCCGAGGGCGACGCACCCGCGCAGTGATGGCGGGGCCGGTCGCCGCCACCCAGGCCCGCGAGGCGCTGCGCACGGCGCTGAGCCAGTACGTCGCGAGCGGGCTCACGGTCGCGATCGGCCTGCTGCTGATCTCGGGCGGCGTGCACCTCTGGCTCGGCGCCATCGCGGCCTCGACCGCGGCGGTCGGCGTGATCGTCACCGCGCCGCCCGACTTGCCGGGCCCGCGCCGCGGCAAGTTCTTCCAGATGCTGCCGGCACCGCTGCTCGGGCTGCCGCTGTTCTTCCTGGTGCAGCTGCTGCACGCCGCGCCGATCCGCCTCGGGCTGGTGCTGGTGCCCGCCACCTTCGTCGCCTTTTTGGCGATGGCCTGGGGCAAGCGGGGCATCCCGATCGCGATCGCGGTGATGTTCTCGATGATCTTCTCGATGGCCACGCCCGCGCCGAGCGGGCTGGCCGAGACGCTCGAGCGCACCTGGCACTTCGGCCTCGGCGCCGCGCTCTACGTGGCCTGGGCCACGCTCGCCAACCAGGCGCTGAACTGGCGCTTCCGGGTCCAGTCGATCTCGGACGTGCTGTATTCGCTGGCCGCGCTGATGCGCACCGAAGCGAGCCAGTTCACGCCGCGCGACGACACGCGCGACGTGCGCGACACGCCCGCACCGCTCCTGGGCCGGCTGCTGCGCGAACAGGCGGCGCTGGCCGACCAGCTACAGGCCACGCGCGACATCGTGCTGGAGTCGCCGCGCACGCCGCGGCGCCAGCGGCTGGCCGCGATGCTGGTGATCGTGCTCGAGATGCGCGACCAGCTGCTCGCGAGCGAGCTCGACCTCGACGCGCTCAAGAGCCACCCCGACCATGCCGAGGCACTGATCGAGATGCGGCGCGTGCTCGAGGAGCTCGCCGACGACACCGCCGCGCTCGGCGACGCACTGCTGCTGGGCCGCCAGCCCGAGGCGCTGTCCGACCGCCGGCCGCGGCTCGCGGCGATCCACCTGCCAGGCGAGGACCACGCCCCGGGGCACGGCCTGCCCGGGCCGAATGCCGCCATGCTCGCGCGCGGCCTCGCGAGCCGCATCGGCCACATCAACGACGAAGTGCTGCGCCTGTCGGCCATGGCGCGCGGCGATGCCGCGCCCGACCTCGCGGTGGTGCGGGCCAACTGGCAGCTCTTCGTGAGCCCGACCGACTGGTCGATCCTGCCGTTCTTCGCGCTCTGGCGCTGGGACGCGCCGCCGCTGCGCCATGCGATCCGCGCCGCGCTCGCCATCGCGGCCGGCTACATCATCGCGGTCTCGCTGCCCTGGATATCGCACGACTACTGGATCCTGCTGACCATCGTCGTGGTGCTGCGCGGCAGCCTCTCGCAGACGCTGGAGCGGCGCAACAGCCGGGTCGCCGGCACGCTGCTCGGCAGCGTGCTCGCGGTCGGGCTGCTGGCCGCACATCCGTCGCCGCTGGCGCTGCTGGTCATCGTCACGGTGTCGCAGGCGATCGCGCACAGCTTCGCGGTGCGCCGCTACCTGATCACCGCGGTGGCCGCCACGGTGCTCGGCCTGGTGCAGGCGCACATGCTCAACACCGGCACGGCGCCGATCTTCGCGCTGTTCGAACGCATCGCCGACACGCTGATCGGCGCCGCGCTGGCCTGGGGCTTCTGCTATGTGCTGCCCTCGTGGGAACGCGGACAGATCCCGGCGCTGGTGGCGCGGGTGCTCACCGCGCAGGCACGCCATGCCCGGCTGGCGCTCGGCCTCGGGCAGTTGCAGGCCATCGACAGCAGCCCCGAGCTCGAATGGCGGCTCGCGCGCCGCGAGGCTTTCGACAGTCTGTCGGCGCTGGTGCAGGCCACGCAGCGCTCGCTGTCCGAGCCGCGTGCGGTGCAACCGCCGGTCGAGCCGCTCGAACACTTGCAGGCGCACAGCTACCAGTTGCTCGCGCAGCTCAGTGCGGTCAAGTCGATGCTCGTGCTGCGGCGCGACCGGCTCACGCCGAGCGAGATCGAAGGCCCGATCGGCCGCACCGCCGAGCGCATCGCCGCTGCCATCGGAACCCTGCCCACGACCGGGCCGGCCCAGCCGGAGAGCCCAGGCTCGACGGCGGTGGGTGGCCCCATCCCCCCGCTGCCCGACCCGTTCGAGAATGACATCAGCCCCTGGCTGCTGCGCCGGCTCGACCTGGCCACGGCACTCGCGACGCAGCTGCGCGACGACGCGGCGCGCATCCTTCAACACCTGAACGAAACCACAGACCCAGCAACGCCCCCCGCCTGATGACCCAAGAGATCCTCGACCACCCCTGGCTCGGCACCTGGATTGCCGTTCTCATCGCCGTCCCGCTCTCCCTGCTGATCCACCGTGTCGGCGCCGCCGTGCTCAGGCGCATCACCCGCCCCGCGCTCACGCTGCATTCGATGGTGCTCAGCTGCTATGCACCGGCCCGGCTGGTGCTGCCGCTGATCGCCTTGCTGCTCGTGTTCCAGGCCGCGCCGGAGCACTTGCGCTTTCTCGGCACGGTGCGCCACATGAACGGCCTCGCGCTGATCGCCGCCACCACCTGGCTGCTGGTGCGGGCGATCAGCGGCTTCGCCGACGGCGTGCTGGCGAAGAATCCCTACGACGTGGCCGACAACCTGCAGGCGCGCCGCGTGCTCACGCAGACGCGCGTGCTCTCGCGCACCGCCATCAGCATCGTGCTGGTGGCCGGCGCCGCGATGATGCTCATGACCTTTCCGGGCGCGCGCCAGGTGGGCGCCAGCCTGTTGGCGTCGGCCGGCGTGATCGGCATCGTGGCCGGTCTGGCGGCCAAGCCGGTGTTCAGCAACCTGATCGCGGGCCTGCAGATCGCGCTGGCGCAGCCGATCCGCATCGACGACGTGCTCGTGGTCGAAGGCGAATGGGGCCGCGTCGAGGAGATCACCGGCACCTTCGTGGTGCTCAAGATCTGGGACGACCGGCGGCTGATCCTGCCACTCACCTACTTCATCGAGAAGCCGTTCCAGAACTGGACCCGCCACTCGGCGCAACTGCTCGGCTCGGTGTTCGTCTACGTCGACTACGGCATGCCGCTGGCGCCGCTGCGCGAAGCGCTCGAGCGCATCGTGAAGGCTGCGCCCGAGTGGGACGGCCGCTTCTTCAACCTGCAGGTGACCGACGCCACCGAACGCACGATGCAGGTCCGCGTGCTGTGCACCGCAGCCACCTCGGGCCTGGCCTTCGACCTGCGCTGCAAGGTGCGCGAAGAGCTGATCGGCTTCATGCAGCGTGAATATCCGCAGTTCCTGCCGAAGATGCGCTTCGAGGCCGAAGGCGGCGGCGGCAATGCTAGCGCCGCATTGGCGGAAGCTGCAGGTTCGTGACGGCGCGCAGCAGCCACTCGAACGGCCCGTAGGCAAAGCGCCGCATCCACCAGCGGCTCAGCAGCAACTGGCAGGCGAAGATCGCGCACGCGATCGCCATCGCGGCGAGCGGCCCGGTCTCGCCGATCCGGCGCAGCCCATAGGCCAGGAAGAGCCAGGCACACACCAGCGACTGCAGCAGGTAGTTCGACAGTGCCATGCGGCCCGCGGGCGCGAGCCAGGCTTCGAGCGCGCGGCCGCGCGGCGTGCGCAGCAGCAGCACCAGCCCGGCCCCGTAGGCCGCGCTCAGGAACGGCGCCGTGAACAGCGTGACCGCGAGCCCCTGAAAGCTGCGCGCCGTGTCGTCCAGCCGGTGCACCGACGCCGCGTAGAACGCCGCGCCCGGCAGCCCCACGGCCAGCCCCCAGATCCACACGCGCCGCCACACCGCCGCCGGCACGCCGCCGTCGGCCAGCAGGCGCCGGCGGCCCGCGACGCAGCCCGCGAAGAACATCGCCAGCGCGCACGGCGCCTGGATCAGCACCGTGATCCACCAGATCTGCGCCAGATCGCGCAGGTGCTGCGCCACCACGTCGGCCGGCGTCGCGCGGTAGGCCGCGAGGGCCGCATCGGCCTGCGCATAGGCGCCGCGCATGTCCAAGGAGGCGCCGCCGAGCCAGAGCGACAGCAGCAGGCTGAAGCCGCCCCAGAGC
>CAMLCW010000145.1 GCA_946478645.1 uncultured Variovorax sp. | reverse complement strand
GGTGCAGGTCGCCGCGCCCACCTGCGTGCGCGCGACCCGCTCGACGGAGACCGGTGGCGGCGGCCTCGGCATCGGCGGCATCGGCGGCGGCGGATCGAGCGCCGGCGCCGGGCTCGACGCCCTGCCCGAGCAATACAACGCGGTCTGGGACATCAGCACCTCGGTGACGCACGCGGCGAGCGGCACCACCACCGCCGTGCGCCAGGGCGTGCGCACGCTGCTGACCAAGGAACAGTTCCAGGCGCTGTGCGCCATCTGAAGATCGAGAACGGACCCGGCACCATGAAAAAGATCATCCTGCGCACCTTCTGCGCCGCCGCGATGCTGGCGCTCGGCCTGGACGCGGCCCAGGCGGAGGACATCGACCTGTTCGTCGGGTACAACCAGAGCGCGACCGAAGCGCCCAACGTGCTGTTCGTGCTCGACAACACGGCCAACTGGAACCAGCCCTTCGTCGCCGAGATCGAGGCGCTGGCGAATGCCTTCAACAGCCTGCCCGAGGGCAAGTTCAAGGTCGGCGTGATGCTCTTCACCGAGACCGGCGGCGGCAACTCGAACGAAGACGGCGCCTACCTGCGCGCCGGCGTGCGCCTGATGGACCGGAACACGCAGCCCAGGTACGCCGCGCTGATAGAGAGTTTCGACAAGATCCAGGACAAGTCCAACGGCGGCAAGGCCGGCAAGATGATGGCCGAGGTCCACCGCTACCTGAGCTCGGGCGCGCCGCTCGCGGGCAACAACAAGGCCAAGGCCGACTACGCCGGCAACGTCTTCGGCAGCGCCGCCTCGAAGGCGATCTATGCGCTGCCGGGCAACCCGCTCGCAGCGGTCAACAGCACGCGCTACACCGGCCCGGACACCGCCAACTGCATCGGCACCTACGTCATCTACATCAGCAACGGCGCCGCGCAGGACAACAACGCCGACACCGTCGCATCGACCGCCGCGCTGCGCGCCGCTGGCGGCGACACCGCCACGATCCGGCTCGGCACCAGCGGCTCGCAGGAGAACGTGGCCGACGAATGGGCCCGCTTCCTGCAGTCCAGCATGGGTGTGAACGTGTTCACGGTCGAGGCCGCCAAGGCGAGCGGCGGCCAGGGCCCGGGCTGGAGCGCGCTGCTGCAGAGCATGGCCACGGTGAGCAAGGGCGAGTATTTCGACCTTTCCGCGGAGGTCGACCTCGGTCTGGCGCTCCAGAAGACGCTCGACGACATCTTCAGCAAGATCCAGTCGGTCAACAGCGTGTTCTCGTCGGTCAGCCTGCCCGTGAGCGTGAACACCCAGGGCACCTACCTCAACCAGGTGTTCGTCGGCATGTTCCGGCCCGACGAATCGGCCTACCCGCGCTGGAACGGCAACCTCAAGCAGTACCAGCTGGGCCAGGACCGCAACAACCAGTTGATCCTGCAGGATGCGGCAGGCGTCAACGCGATCAACAACCAGACCGGCTTCATCGCGCCATGCGTGCGCAGCTTCTGGACGCCGCTGCCGAACGACAACGACGACTACTGGCGCTTCCGGCCGTCGGGCGACTGCATCGACAAGGCCGAAGCCGAAAGCCCCGACGGCAATGTCGTCGAAAAGGGCGCGCAAGGCTACATGCTGCGGCAGCTCGCCGTGGCCGAGCGCAACATGAAGACCTGCACGCCCGGCAATTGCACCGCGCTGACCAGCTTCAGCGACGGCAACGCCAGCATCACCACGACCGCGCTCGGTGTTCAGACGACCGCCGAGCGCGCCGCACTGATCAACTGGCTGCGTGGCCTCGACAACAAGGGCGATGAGCGCAAGGATCTGGCGGGCAATCCGCTCACCTCGAGCGCCATGCGCCCCTCGGTGCACGGCGACGTCGTGCATTCGCGCCCGGTGGCGATCAACTACGGCACCGACACGAATGCGCAGGTGGTGGTGTTCTACGGCGCCAACGACGTCGCGCTGCGCGCCGTCAACGGCAACCAGTCCGGCGCCGTCGGCGGGGCGCCCCCCGGCGGCGAACTGTGGTCCTTCGTGCCGCCGGAGTTCTACGGCAGCATCAAGCGCATCCACGACAACAACCAGCGCATCAACTTTCCGGGCCTGCCCACGACCCTGGGCCCGGGCGCACCCAAGCCCTACGGCATGGACGGCCCGATGGCCGCCTACCGCGAAGGCAGCACCGCCTGGCTCTACGCCAGCATGCGCCGCGGCGGCCGGCTGATCTATGCCTTCGACGTCTCCAACCCGGCGGCGCCCAGCCTCAAATGGCGCCGCGGCTGCTCGAACCAGGACAACGACACCGGCTGCGATACCGGCATGGCCGGCATCGGCCAGACCTGGTCGGCGCCCAAGGTCGTGAAGGCCAGCGGCCACGGCGCGGGCAGCACGCCGGTGCTGATCTTCGGCGGCGGCTACGACAAGTGCGAGGACGTCGACGCCGCCACCGCGGCCACCGCCTGCGGTACCGAAGCCAAGGGCAGCCGGATCTACGTGCTCGACGCCAACAGCGGCGAGATCCTCAACACCTTCTCCACCGCGCGCCCCGTGGCGGGCGAAGTCACGGTGGTGAACGACAGCGCGGGCCTGGCCGCGGTGGCCTATGCGGCCGATCTCGGCGGCAACGTCTACCGCATCAAGATCGGCAGCACCGCGCCCGGCAGCTGGACGATGGCGCGGATCGCGGCGCTGGGCTGCGACACCGTGACCACCTGCACACCCAACCGCAAGTTCATGTTCGGCCCCGACGCGGTGGTCGACAACGGCGTGGTCGTGCTGCTGATCGGCTCGGGCGACCGCGAGAAGCCGCTGCGCTCCTACAGCGCGGCGCTCGGCGTCGCGAACCGCTTCTACATGATGGTGGACAAGCCGAACGACGACAACTGGCTCGCCAACGAATCGACCCGCTGCAACGGCAACGCGCTGCTGTGCCACGCCTCGCTGCTCGGCATCACCGGCCCCGACTCGCCCGCGACCGGCGACCTCGCGGCCCGCAAAGGCTGGTGGCTTGCGCTCGCGGCCGGCGAGCAGGTCGTGACTTCCTCGGTCACGGCGTACGGCATCACCACCTTCAACACCCACACGCCGACCAACCCGGCCGTGCGCCAGTCCTGCCGCGCCGACCTCGGCACCGCCAGGGTCTACAACGTGTCCTACCTCAATGCGGCCGGCCAGAACGGCGGTGCGCGCTTCCAGAACGTGGTGGGCGGCGGCCTGGCGCCCTCGCCCGTCGTCGGCCGCGTGAAGATGGGCAACAGCTACCGCGACGTGGTGATCGGCGCCAACCCCGACTCGTTCCTGAGCCCGAAGGGCACCGCCGTCAAGACCGCGTTCACGCAGCCCAAGGGCCGCGTCTACTGGTTCATCCAGAAGTAGGCAACATGCGCATGCGCGGCTTCACGCTGGTCGAGTTGATGGTCACCATCGCGGTGATGGTGGTGCTCGCCATGATCGCGGTGCCCACTTTCGACAACGTGCGGCTGTCGAACCGGCTTGGCGCCTACGCGAGCGACCTCGTCGCGGCCAGCCAGCTCGCCCGCAGCGAGGCGATCAAGCGCAATGCGCAAGTGACGCTGTGCGCATCGTCCAACGCCAGCAGCTGCGCCAGCGACGGCCAGTGGGAGGCGGGCTGGATCGTCGTCAGCGGCGGGCAGGTGATCCAGAAGCAGCGCGCGGCTGCAAGCGGCTACCGCATCCGCGACGGCACGGGCCAGAGCGCGTTGCGCTTCGAAGGCACCGGCGTGGGGGCCACTGCCTCGACTCTCACCGTCTGCCGCGCCAGCCCCGCCGGCACGCAGGAGCGCGTGGTGAAGATCAGCGCGACCGGGCGCACCTCGGTGGCGCGCACCGTTGCCGGCAGCTGCAGCGCCGGCGGATAAGCCGTTTTTTGTGCGATCCTCCGCGGCGGTGACAATCGTGAACTGACGGCGGCCACCGCCCGCAGGTCGAAGACCGTCGCCCGCGCGAATTGCATCCGTAGAAAAAACGCCTCAATCCATGGAACACCAGCTCGACTGGGCACTTGCCGCCTGCGCCCGCATCCTGCGGCCGGTGGTCCGGCTCGCCCTGGCGATGGGCGTGAAGCATCCGCACCTCGAGGTGCTGCTGCGCGACGTGCTGCTCGAGGAGGCCGCGCGCTCCTGGCGCCGCCAGGGGGTCGCCCGGCCCAACATCAGCCAGCTCTCGGTCACGACCGGGCTGAACCGCAAGGCCGTGACCGCCAAGGTGCGCGAGACCGTGGACGCGCTGCCCCACACCGAGCTCTCGGCCGCGGCCAAGACCTTCACGCTGTGGCTGCAGATGGTGTCCGAGAACCAGGCCTTCCAGCGCCTGCCGATCACCGCCGACGGCGAGGACGTGCCCTCGTTCGAGACCGTGGCCCGGCTCGGCAGCCGTGGCAACGTGCACCACCGCACCATCCTCGACGAGCTGGTGCGTCTGAACATGGTGGCCGAGCAGGACGGATGCGCTGAACTCAAGGTCGACGGCTTCGTGCCGGTGGACGACCTGCAGTCGATGCTCGCCTTCCTCGGCGACAACGGCCGCGACCACTTGCTGGCGGCGGTGTCGAACACCCTCGGCGAACAGCCGCGCATGCTCGAGCGCGCGGTGTTCGCGCGCGGCCTCAGCGTGGAGGACTGCGAGGCCATCCACCAACTGGTGCGCGAGCGCTGGTCGGCACTGCACCTGGAACTCACGGGCGAGATGTCCCGCGCAGTCAAGCGCGCGCCCGCCGGCGCCAAGGGCCGGATCCGGGTCGGGATCTATACCTATTACGAAGACGAGCCGGTGCCGCAGGCGCAGGCGGGCGCCCCTCCCCCGGGGTGCAAGGAAGGAACACGATGAAAGTCCAATCAACCTGGATGCGCGGCATCCTCATGGCCGCGGCGATGGCCGTGCTGCTGTCCTGCGGTGGCGGGGGTGGCGGCGGCGGCTCCGTGAGCGGGCTGGGCGTGAGCGGCGGCTACGGCACCGGAACCGACACGGGCACGGGAACCAGCAACGACGGCGGGGGCGGCGGCGACGGGCCGGGCGGCCCGGGAACGGGCGGCACGGGCACCGCGGGCGGCGGCGGCGGCGACGACGGCACCGCCACCGCGGGCAACGGCACCGATGACGGCTCGGGCGTGGGCTCGGGCGGCACGGGCGTGAGCGCCGACGCGGGCATCGGCGCGGTGGGCGGCATCGGCAGCGTGATCCTCAACGGCGTGCGCTACGACACCGACGCCGCGACCTTCAGCCTCGAGGACACCAGCGAGCTGCAGATCGGCATGAGCGTGCGCATCGCCGGCAAGATCGACGGCGAGTTCACCGCCGCCACGGCGCAGAGCGTGGTCTCGGCCGCCGAACTGCGCGGCGCGGTGTCGGCCATCGACCTGGCCGGCGGCAATTTCACGGTCATGGGCACCACGGTCAGCACCGACAACGCCACGGTCTGGGGCGACTCGAGCGGGCTCGCCCAGGCGGTCGCCGGCCAGGTCGTGCAGGTGTGGGGGCTGCCCGTTGCGCCGGGTGCGTTGCGCGCCACGCGCGTCGAACTGCGGCCCGGCAACACCGGGCCCTTGGTGACTGGTGCCGTGAAGAACCTCGACCGCGGCGCCAGGACCTTCACGCTCGGCCAGCTCAGCGTGAACTTCGCCGACGCCGCTTTCTCGGGCGGCATCGATGAAGCCTCGCTCGCCGAGGACGCCATCGTGCGCGTGCGCGGCAGCACGGCACCCAGCTTCGGCCACTTCACGGCCAGCCAGGTCCAGGGCTGGTATGCGGTGCCGCGGCAGGCGGGCGCGGCGGTGCAGCTCGCGGGCGTGGTGAGCGGCTTCAACGGGCTGGCCGACTTCAAGCTGCTCGGCACCGCCGTCGACGCTTCCGGCGCGCAGATCCCGGGCGGCCAGCTGGGGTCGGTGGGCAACGGCGTCAAGGTCGAGGTCGACGGGATCATGTCGGCCGGCGGTGTGCTGGTGGCGAAAAAGCTGCGCGTGCGCAACGTGCCGGGCGTCGGCGGCCCGGTCGACTTCACGCTGATCGGTGCCATCGGCAGCTACCAGTCGGCTTCCGATTTCCGGGTCCAGGGCCGTGCCGTGAATGCCGGCGGGCCTTCGACGGTGTTCGAGAACGGCAGCGTCGCCGAGCTGGGCAACGGCCGCCGCGTCACCGTGGTCGGCGACCGCGTCGCCGAAGGCGTGCTCATCGCCAACCGCGTGACCTTCATGCCGCGCTGAGCGGCCGCCAGACCGCTCAGGCCGCCTGCGACGCCGCGCCGAGCGCGTCGTTCTGCGCCTCGGCCTCGGCCAGCCAGCGCCGCTTGTCGCGCAGCGGCGGCACGCCGAACATCCGGCCGTATTCGCGCGCGAACTGCGACGGGCTCTCGTAGCCCACGCTGTGCGCCGCGCTCGCCACGTCGGCACCGGCCATCAGCATCTGCCGGCGCGCCTCCTGCAGGCGCAGCTGCTTCTGGTACTGCAGCGGGCTCATCGCCGTCACGGCCTTGAAATGGTGGTGGAACGACGACACGCTCATGTGCACCGCGCGCGCCATGTCCTCGATGCGCAGCGACTGCGCGTAGTTGATGCGCAGCGCGCTGATCGCCTTGGCGATGCGCTGGGTGTGGCTGTCCTGCAGCGCGATCTGGCGCAGCCGCGCACCCTCGCCGTTCACGAGCAGCCGGTAGAAGATCTCGCGCTTGACCATCGGCGCCATGATGGGGATGTCTTCGGGCGTGTCGAGCAGCCGCAGCAGCCGCAGCACGGGCTCGAGCACCGGCATCGCGATGCGGCTCACGTAGACGCCGCGCGATGCGGGCGCGTTGGCCTTGGCGGGCAGCTTCTCGTCGCGGATCAGGTCGCCGATCTCGTCGAGCGACAAGTCCAGGCGCACGCCCAGGTAGGGCTCGTTCTCGCTCGTCAGGCGCACCTGGCCGCAGACCGGCAGGTCGACCGAGCTCACGAGGTAGTGCATCGGATCGTAGACATAGATCTCGTCGCCCACCATCACGCGCTTGGAGCCCTGCGCGATGAGGCCGAAGGCCGGCGTCTGCAGCGCATGCTTGGGGCCGTCGGGCTTGCTGATGCAGTACACGAACAGGCCGGGCACCGGGGTCTCGATGCTGCCGTCCTGGCCGCGCGTGATGCGGTTGATCAATGCCACCAGTTCCTTGCGGGCCGCGTCGAGCGCGGGCTCCAGCGGCACCGGCGCGGCGACCAGGTTGGCGAATTCGGGTGTGGGGTCGGACATGTTTCAGCCTTGTGACGGATGTAGCCACGGCATGGCGCCTGCCGTAGAGGATCGGGTGCCTGGAGCTTAGCGCCGCGACGGCGGCGCTGCAGCGGGCGCGGTCGAGGTCTGGAGGATCAGGCAAATACTTTGCAGGAACGCACGCGCCGCGCCGCGCGCCGCGGCCGGATACTTTGCGGCAGCAACACGAAGGACTACACCCATGCAACACCGCCAGTTCGGCCGCACCGGCCTGTTCGTCTCCGAGCTCTGCCTCGGCACCATGACCTTCGGCGGCGCGAGCGGCATCTGGGGCCACATCGGCAACCTCCAGCAGTCCGAGGCCGAGGCCCTGGTCGGCCGCGCGCTCGATGCCGGGATCAACTTCATCGACACCGCCGACGTGTATTCCGAGGGGCTGTCCGAGACCATGACCGGCCAGGCGCTGCGCAACCTCAAGGTACCGCGCGAGAACGTGGTGGTCGCGACCAAGGTGCTCGGCGAAACCGGCCCCGGCCCCAATGCGGCCGGCGCCTCGCGCTACCACATCATGGACGGCGTGAAGGCGAGCCTCAAGCGCCTGCAGCTCGACCATATCGACCTCTACCAGATCCACGGTTTCGATCCGGTGACGCCTATCGAGGAGACGGTGCGCGCGCTCGACGACCTGGTGCGCCAGGGCCATGTGCGCTACGTGGGCGTCTCGAACTGGGCCGCCTGGCAGATCATGAAGGCGCTGGGCATCGCCGAGCGCCAGGGCCTCGCGCGCTTCGAGTCGCTGCAGGCCTACTACACCGTCGCGGGGCGCGACCTCGAGCGCGAACTGGTGCCGATGCTGCAGAGCGAGCGGCTCGGGCTGATGGTCTGGAGCCCGCTTGCCGGCGGCCTGCTGAGCGGCAAGTACGGACGTGACACCGAGGCCGAACAGGGCAGCCGCCGCACCACCTTCGATTTCCCGCCGGTGAACGTCGAGCGCGCCTACGACTGCATCGACGCGATGCGCGCGCTGGCCGCCGCGCGCAACGTCTCGGTGGCGCAGATCGCGCTCGCGTGGCTGCTGCACCAGCCGGTGGTGACCAGCGTGATCGTCGGCGCCAAGCGTGTGGCGCAACTCGACGACAACATCGCCGCCACCGCGGTCCGGCTCGATGCCGCCGAGCTCGCGGCGCTCGACAAGGCAAGCGCCCTGCCCTCGGAATACCCGGGCTGGATGCTCGAACGCCAGGGCGGCAACCGCGCGAAGCGGCTCGCCGAGTCACGCAGGCGCGGCTGAGGCGCGCACCCGGCCTGCGATGTAGTCCTCGAGCCGCACCGTTCCGCGCTCAGGCGCCTCGGGCAGCACGAGGTTGTCGAGGGTGTCGCGCGTCATGGCTGCATAGGAGGCGGCGCCGGCCTCGGAGAAGCCGGCGCGCCGGAACCACGCCTCCCACTGCGCCGGCGGCACCTCGGCCACCCGCACCGGCCGGCCAAGGGTCTTCTCGAAGGCGGCGGCCACGTCGGCCGCGGCATAGCGTTCAGGCCCCTCGACGTAGTGCGGACCGGACGGCTCCGCAGCACCGAACATCAGCCGCGCTGCGTAGCGTCCCAGGTCCTCGGGCGCCACCATCGGGAGCCGGAAATCGCGCGGGAAAAGGCTCTCGACGACACCCTCGTCGCGAGCGCCTGCGAGCGCTGCATCCCAGTTGCTCATGTAGTAGGCCGCCCGGATCACGCTCACCGGCACCGGCTGCGCCGCGAGCGCCTGCTCCATTTCGTAGAGCACGCCCAGGTCCCCCAGGCGGTCGCCGGGCTGCGCGCCATAGGTGGACTCGGCGACGATCTTCTGCAGTGGCAGCCCTTCGATGGCATCGAGGATCGCGCGCAGGCTGCGGCGCTCCTCGGCCGCCGTGTCGGTGCCGGGTGGCGCCGGCGGATTGAGCACGAACAGGCGCTCCGCACCCTCGATCGCACGGCGCAGCTCGGGCACGTCGAAGACGTCGGCTTCCGCGATGCCGGCGCCCTGGCGGCGCAAGGCTTCGGCGTGGCGCGCATCGCGCGTGATGGCGGTCACCGCTTCGCCACGCGCGAGCAGTGCCGAGACCAGCGAAGTGCCGACGTGGCCGGTGGCGCCGAGAACTGCGTGCTTCATGGCTGTGCCTCCGGGGGCGGCTGTCGAGGCTGTTGAAAGAGCGGCTTTGTCATGGCAGGAAAACTACCGGCCCGCCACCGCACCGCGCGCCCGGGTTGGACGACATCGGCCGTGGGCCTGATCCCACAGCGTCCGGCACAACCCGCGCGGAAAACACGGGCATGTCGCACCGCAACGAAGCCACCGCCGCGCTCAAGGCGCTGAGCATTGCCACCGACGCCTGTCGGGAATGTCCACTGGGTGCGCACGCCACGCAATCGGTCTTCGGCGAAGGCCCGGTCGGCGCGGTGTTGATGGTCGTGGGCGAGCAGCCGGGCGACAAGGAAGATCTCGCGGGGCGACCCTTCGTCGGCCCCGCCGGCAAGCTGTTCGACCGCGCGGTGGCCGAGCTCGGCTGGTCGCGCGACAAGCTCTACGTGACCAACGCGGTCAAGCATTTCAAGTACGAACTGCGCGGCAAGCGCCGCATCCACAAGACGCCGGCCCAGCGCGAGGTCGAGGCCTGCCACCATTGGCTGGAGAGCGAGATCGGCCACGTGAAGCCGCAGGCCCTGCTGGCGCTCGGTGCGACGGCCGCGCGCTCGCTGCTCGGCCGCCCGGTGGCGGTGATGAAGGCGCGCGGCCAGTGGCACGAGGACGCCGAGGGCCGCCGCGTGCTGGTGACCCTGCATCCCTCGGCGCTGCTGCGCGGCGACCCGGCGCAGCGCGAGGCTGCCTGGGAAGCCTGGCTCAAGGACTTGCGTGTGGCCTCCGCGCTGATGAAGAAGACCGCTGCAAAGACGGCGGCGAAAAGAACCGCCGCCGCGGCTCACCCCCGGCGCCGCGTGCGCATGGTGATGGAATAGCGCAGCCCCTCGGTCGGCGCGATCGCATGCTGCCAGGCCCAGCGCGCGGGACCGCGCAGCATGTAGATCGAACGCGGCTCGATCAGCAGCTGCAGGCTCGCGGGCGCGCTCGCATTCGCGGGCGGGTACGGCCGCAGCTGCAGCACGGCCTCGCCGAGCAGCGAAACGCCCACGATGTCCTCGAAGTCCGGCACGTCGCGGTGCCAGCCCAGCGGCGTGCCCGGGCGGTATTCGGCAATCAGCGCATGGGCGAAATCCTCGGGGGCCATGCCCATCCATGCGGCCACGCGCGCACGCAGCGGATGCAGCGATTCGGGCATCGGCGGACCGGGCCGCAGCCGGTGGTCGTCGAAGTCGTAGCTGCCGCCGAAGCCGATGCCGCGGCGCCGCGCGGTGTAGGCCTTGTAGCGCATCTCGCGCAGCGCGAAGCCGCGCACCGTGTCCAGCAGTGCCTGTTCCTCGGCGCGGCTGAGGAATTCGCGCTGGTACGCCAGGCCCTCGATGGCGGCCGCGGGCGAGCCGCCGAACAGGTCGGCTTGGTCCGGCAGCTGGACGACGCGGCTAACGGATCGCATCGGCGCCCCCGATGCGCAGCGCCCACCAGCGCGGCAGCAGCGCGCGGATCTCGGCGCGCGCGAAGCGGTCGTCCAGCAGGTGCAGCACGCCGGTGTCCTGCTCGGTGCGGATCACGCGCCCGGCCGCCTGCACCACCTTCTGCAGCCCCGGATAGAGATAGGTGTACTCGTAGCCCTTGCCGAAGCGCGCCTGCATGCGCTCGCGCGTGATCTCGTTGATTGCGTTGTACTGCGGCAGGCCCAGGCTCGCGATGAAGGCGCCGATGAGCCGGCTGCCCGGCAGGTCGATGCCCTCGCCGAAGGCCCCGCCGAGCACCGCAAAGCCGATGCCGTGGCCGCCCTCCTCGAAACGCGCCACGAAGCCGCTGCGCTCGGACTCGGTCATGCCGCGCGTCTGGGCCCATGCGGGCACGCCGGGATGGCGCGCGAGAAAGGCCGCGAACGCCTGTTCGAGGTAGTCGAAGCTGCTGAAAAACGCGAGGTAGTTGCCGGGCCGGCGCTCGAACTGCGCGCCGATGATCTCGGTGACGCGGCCGAGCGATCCCGCGCGGTCGCGGAAGCGCGTCGAGACATGGGTGGCCACCTCCACTTGCAGCTGTTCGCTGCCGAACGGCGAGGCCACGTCGAGCAGCATGGTCTCGGGCGGCAGCCCGAGCGCATCGCGGTAGAACGCGAACGGCGACAGCGTGCCCGAGAAGCACGCGACCGAGCCGGCCTCGGCAAAGCGCGCCTCCAGGAACGGCGCGGGCACGAGGTTGCGGATCGACAGGCTGCGCGGCTGGCCCGGGCCGCCCGAGGGGCCGAGCCGGCGCTCGAACACCGAATGGTCGCCGAAGGTCTCGGCCAGCCGAGCGAAGTGCAGCGCATCGAAGAAGAAGCGCTGCAGCGGCCCCTGGGCGGCGTCGGGCGCGGCGGCGAAGTGCTCGCCCATCGCCATGTTGGCGGCCTGCAGCGCGCGCGCGAAGCGCTCGGGGATCTCGTCGCAGGTGTCGCAGGGCTCGGCCTGCGCCTGCTGCACGGTGTCCCATTCGCGGTACAGCCGCGCCAGCGCGCCGCGCACGGCCGCGG
>CAMLCW010000144.1 GCA_946478645.1 uncultured Variovorax sp. | reverse complement strand
CAGGGCGGCCCGCTGATGCACGTGATCGCCGCCAAGGCGGTGGCGTTCAAGGAAGCGATGACGCCCGAGTTCAAGGCCTACCAGCAGCAGGTGGTCACCAACGCGCGCATCGTGGCCGAAACGCTCACCGCGCGCGGCCTGCGCATCGTGAGCGGACGCACCGAAAGCCACGTGATGCTGGTCGACCTGCGCGCCAAGGGCATCACCGGCAAGGAAGCCGAAGCCGTGCTGGGCGCCGCCCACATGACGATCAACAAGAACGCGATCCCCAACGACCCCGAGAAGCCGATGGTGACGAGCGGCGTGCGCATCGGCACCCCGGCCATGACCACGCGCGGCTTCAAGGACGAGGAGGCGCGCCTCACCGCCAACCTGGTGGCCGACGTGCTTGAGAACCCGCGCGATGCCGCTCACATCGATGCGGTGCGCGCCAAGGTCCACGCGCTGACCAGCCGCTTCCCGGTCTACCGCTGAGCATCATCATCAGCAGCACCTGCCAGGACGACGTGGCCGCATGAAATGCCCTTTTTGCGGTCATCTCGAAACGCAGGTCGTCGAGACACGCGTGTCGGAAGACGCCGACTTCGTGCGCAGGCGCCGCCAATGCAGTGCCTGCGACAAGCGCTTCACCACCTACGAGCGGCCGGACGTCAACTTTCCGGTCGTCGTCAAGAAGGACGGCAGCCGCGCCGACTTCGATTCGTCCAAGGTGCGGGCCTCGATGATGCTCGCGCTGCGCAAGCGGCCGGTCAGCATCGAGCAGATCGACAACGCCTTGCTGCGCATCGAGCAGAAGCTGCTCGCAAGCGGCCTGCGGGAAATCGAGTCGACCAAGGTCGGCGAACTCGTGATGCGC
This sequence comes from uncultured Variovorax sp., assembly GCA_946478645.1. The sequence continues at coordinate 10,977 of CAMLCW010000144.1, read as the reverse complement.
GAGCTCAAGAAGCTGGACAAGGTCGCCTACGTGCGCTTTGCCTCGGTGTACCGCAGCTTCGAGGACGTGGACGAGTTCCGGCAGCTGCTGCGGGACATCTGAGCGGCCGGCTGGCCGCGCGGGCGGCCCGGCCGGCGGCGCCGCATCAGCGGTTCCAGCACGACTGCACCATGTCGCTCGACGCATCGGTGCTGTCGGCGGCAAGCTTCACCCCCTGATGATCGACGCTGAGCGTGCCGCATTCGTCGCCGGCCGAGGCGCCTTGCGGCACGGCCTGGAGCGCGTAGGTGGTGGCGGTTCGTGCGGCGTAGCCGATCTCGTAGCTTGCCGTACCGGACGATGGCGATTGCCCGAGCCCCGAGGGCAGCGCCACTGTGTCGGGCGGATAGCGCCCATTGGCCGTCATGTAGCGTTCGGTCCATTGCGCCGCCTGCAGCAGTTGCTGCTTCGCATCGGCGCGCTTGGCGCGCAGCACGTAGCGCGCATAGCTCGGGTAGGCGATGGCGGCGAGGACGGCGATCACCACCACGACGATCATGAGTTCGATGAGGGTGAAACCCGTTTGGCGAGCACGTCCTTGAGGCCGGGGTGTGGGTGAGGCATTCATGGATTGGTTCGCTCCACCGTCAGTTGGACGAGATCAGGCTGCGCCAGCCGAAACGGCCGACGTGAGTCGGAGGCAAGACTTCATTGGGACCCGCACCCGGACCCGCACCCGGACCCGGACCCGAACCCGAACCCGAACCCGAACCCGAACCCGAACCCGAACCCGAACCATCATGGGGGCTCCAGATTTGCCTCTTGCCGCCTTCACCGTAGACCACGAGAGGATCACCGCCTGAATCGTTGTCGAAGCCAAGGTAACTGTCAGCCGCGGCCAGGTCGTTGTAGACGATTCCCTCGGGGGCGACGCCACTGAAAAAGTCGATGCCCATGGTCCAGCCGTCGTTGCTCGTACCGACCGCGCACGTGTCCGTATCGCTTGCCCTGCCCGGTATCGTGCTCGAAAAGAGCCCGACGTTGCTGTTCAGCGCAATCCCTGCGTAGAGGATCCGCTCCTTGGACACCGGCAACGCCAGGTACCAGCCTCGCTTGCCATCCGTTCCTCCGTAGCGCACGTCGTTGCTCGATGCCGCGCGGTACTTGACGCCGTCGTGCGTCACGGTCGCCTCATCGACCGTCTGCGCGACCAGGTCCGCAAGAGCCGCGGTGCCCGTGCTGCCGTCGGCGCGGTCCCATACGCCGTACAGGTATTGCGTGGCAGCGATGTTCTCGTCGCCGACGGCAAGGAGCCGGCCGGTACCGACCATCACCATGTAGCCGCCGTAGGGGTGATCGGCCACCAGCGGCGCGGCCGTGATCGGCCGCCGGTCCTTGGCGCTGAACAGGGGCTTGCCATCGAGTTCTGACGTCGACGCCGCCGGACCGAGCGTCGCTTTCCACTTGGTGTTGTCGCTGCCGCTCAGGTCGAAGCGCCACAGATTGCCGAGCAGGTCACCGGCGTAGACGAAGTCGATCGTGCCATCGTTGTCGCGGTCGAGCGGAAGCGGGGCCGACAGGCCGTTGCCGGTGCCTTCTTCCTGCATGGGCGGTGCGAAGATCTTCTGCACGGACTTGTCGCCATCGAGGTACTGGATCCACAACGCCGCCCTTTCGCTCACGCTGTTGTAGCCGTTGCCCAGTATCAGGGCCTTGCGGCCGTTGTTGAGCGGCGCGATCTGCAGGGCACGGCCGGAGAACGAATCGCGCACGGGCTGCTGGAACTGGTGGCCGAGGTCATCGTCGGCGAGCGCGGTCGTGTCGAACACCACCTTGCTGGCGGCATTGGCTTCGGTGACCTCCTCGGGTTTGGTGACATCGAGCACGAAGTACCCCTTGCCGCCCGCACCCAGCGTGCCCACGAGGTACGACTTCCATCGGTCCGCCGTCGCTGCCGTGGCGGGCTCCGCCATGGCGATGTCCGCGACGAACGGGCTCCCGTTCACGTAGTACCGGTGCCCGTAGGTGCCTTCGCTGAGCTGCTTGAGAAGCGGTGCAGCCGGCGTACCGAAGAGCCCTTCGGGCACATAGGCGAACATCTCCTGGCCCGTGCCGGCATCGAAGCCATGCAGCATGCCGTCGTTCGCGCCCACGTAGAGCATCGGTGTGCGCTGGGTCTTCGCGAATGCCGCGTAGCCGTCGTGCGTGAAGCCGCTTGCCGGCTGCCCCGCATACCAGACGCTCGAGCCCACGATGTCGCCGAGCACGTGCGTGCGCGCGCGCAGTTTCAGGCCCGCGGGGGCCTCGTTGCTTCGATCGCCGCGCAGGAACGCGAGCACCGCTTCGCCGCGCGCCTGCAGCTCGGCGGCCGTGCCGGTGCTGGCCGAAAGGGCTGCCTTCCGGGGTTCGCTCAGGCTGGCCCATCGGAATGGCACACCGCTGCTGCCGGCCGGGGTGCGCAAGAAGCTCAGGACCCCGCGGTCGGTGTCGTAGGCGCCGTCCTCGGCCATGCGTGCATCGAGCAGCTCATGCGCGGACCACTGAGGTATTTCGCTGGGCTTGCCCGCCTCATCGATCAGTCGCGAGCTCAGCCGGCCCGACCAGTCGGCCGTGTCATAGCCGGCCAGGTAGACCGCCTTGCCCGTCGAGAGCTTCGACGCGTTGGCCGAGATCGACGTCAGGGGGGTGGTCCGATTGCGCAGGATGCCCCGCAGGATGGTATCGAACGCATTGCTGAGCGCGGTGCCGTTCGTGGCCGGCGTGAACGTGCCGCGGCTGTTGAGGGCGACATGCCAGAGGTCCATGCGCACGACGGGCGCGTCGTCCACGCTGTACTGGTAGCCAAAGCCGTAGCCGCCGTCGGCCCAGCCGTTCAAGCCGAGGCCGCTGAACGGATCGGGCCATTCCATGCTGCCGTCGACCAGCTTGGGATAGTCGCCGCTGTAGGTGGGCTGCGCACCGTCCGGCGAAAAGGTCGGCGGCCGCGTCCACGACGCGGCAGAACCGAAGCCGATCGCATGCGTCGTCAGGTGCTGCCAGCGGGCCGGGTTGTTCCGGGGTTCCCAGTAGGCCGCGGGAGCAGCCGCGCCCCCCTCGCCGGCGATCGATGCCGGCACCACGAGATCGTTCGCCAGGTTGGGCTGCAGATCGGTCGCCCAATAATGGAACGCCAGGTCGGCCAGCGTGGGCCGGTACGCGGCGAGCGGCTTCCAGCGCCCGCCCCCGAGATCGATCCAGTCCGCCGGGTTGTTGAGTGCGCCGACCTTGTCCTTGTAGGGCGCGCGCGGCACGTAGTTCACGCCGTCGGGCAGCACCCGGGGCGTTCCGTCCGCATTGCCCACGGCCGGCATCGCGAGGCGGGCGGGGTTCGAATGGAATCCGAACATGGTGTATTCGCCATCCGTCATGAAGATGTGGAACGACCTGCGGCAACTCGAGCGGGTGGCGTTCGGCGCTCCGGGGTCGTCGGAATAGGGGCTCAGCGCACCTTCGGCCTTCATGTACTCGCCGGCGCGCGTCATCATCGCGTGCGAGCCCGTTCCGCCTTTCGCCGCCAGCCATCCGATCCAGTCGAAGAAGTTCTTGCGATGCCTCGCGTCGATGGGGTGAATCAGGTTGGCGTTGGCCACGCCACCGAAGTTGCATCCACTGGCCCGATAGCTGCCAAACGAGGCGTCGCCGTCGAATCCGACGCAGCCTCTCGGGTCGATATCTTTGTGGCTCTTGTTCATCGCCTGCCAAGCCAGGCGAATGCTCCCGTCGGGAACCTTGCGCGCGGAGAAGTTCTCCTTGAGCGCGCTTTTCAAGGCCTCCAGCCGCGTCTGCGTGCCGCCTCCCTCTGCGGTCGATCCCATGCTCTCGGAGTTGTCGACCGACACGATCACATTGGGCGGCGGCTCCTTGAAGGCGGCATTGTGCGGCGCCTGGGCCAGCGCATGGGGTGCGGCGTGGGCACCGAACGCCACGAGGGCCAGGCCGCCGCACGGCCCCACGCGCTGGGCAATCCATCGGATCGTCATCTTTCTTTCCCTCGGCATGTTCAATGGAGCGGCCGGATCGCGTCCGGGTCGAAGGACACCTGCAGCAACACGCGCGTGCCGCCGGCCTTGCTTGCGGTGCGCGTGCCGGTCGAAAACGCCGTGATCCGGTACAGCGGCTGGCCCTTGCGCCTGATCGCCTCGACCCAGTAGCCGGCGTTGGCCAGGGCGGGATTGCCACCGGTCGGAGCCCCCGTGAATTGCCCATACTTCGCGAACTTGTGCACGTACGCTTCGCGCTTCCAGAATTCGAAGGCCTCGGTGCCCGAGGCGGCGCTCGCGGCGCCTTCGAAATAGCAGATACCGTCCTTGCAGCTGCTGAGGCCGTCGTCCGCGTATCTGGTGAACTCTGCCTGCGTCTGATCAGGATGGATCCGGTGCACCCCGGCCTGGCGGCACGGCGACGGCCCCACGCACCGCCGGTAGGTTTGCGTCGAGGCATCGAAGGCAAAACCCTGGATGTCGCGCTGCGCATCGACGAGTGCAGCTTCCGCTGCCTCGAATGCGCGCTGGTGCTCGCGCTGGTTGCCGGCCGTCGTTTCGAGCAGTTGCGCCATCCGCGCACCGCCGATCGCCAGCAAGGCGGACAGCAGCAGCATCACGAGCACGCTGAAGAGCGAGAAGCCGCGCTGTGCCGCACGCGAGGGTGCCGGCGGCGTGCCGTGCGCCAGGAAGGTGCTCATGGGTTCCGCAGTGCAAAGACCGCCGTGTAGACGCGGCGCAACCGGCCGTCGCGGCTGGACTGCGAGACGCCATCGCAGTCGGTATGGCTGCCGTCGGGATTGCTCGTGGACATGCCCGCAAGCTGCAGGCAGATGCGCACCGTGCGCACCAGCTTGAAATCGCCGGCCTCGGTCGCGGTCACGTAGCGCGCAGGCTGGTTTCCGTCCGCGCCGGCAATGCCGTACTGCACGTCGAAGCGCTCGACGCCCATGACGATCGGCTGTGACTGGCCTGCCTTGCCGCTGCCCCTGCAGCGCAAGGCGCCGTCGCCGACGGAAAACTCGCTGGTGATCAAGCGCACGTTGCGCGGGCTTGCCGGGTCCGCGGGGTCGTATGGCTTGGCGGCCTGCCCGAGGCAATCCTCGAAATGGTCGGGACTGGGCGCATAGCCGACCTTGAGCGTGTCGTTTCCCGATGTGCTCGCGGCCTCCGCGCCCTTGATCGCAAAGAACGCCGGTTCGTCCGCAAGAAGCGTCGCGTCGTTGACATTGAAGCGGAACCTCGGCCCTCTTTCGTCGATCGGCACGTAGCCCGCCTGCCGGATCTGCTGCCCCAGCACCCTGAACGCCAGCGCCGACGACTGGTGCAGTTCGTCGACGTCGCCACCGGTCAGGGCGGTGCGGCGCGTGCCGAGCATGCTGGCCGTGGCGGCCAGCACCACCAGCATGCCGATGATCAGCGCCACGAGGATCTCGACCAGGGTGAGGCCGGACTGTTCCAGGCGACGGAAGCGGTTGATTTCGTGCGAGCTCATGGCATGGCGAAGACGAGTTCCAGGCAGGTCTTGCCAGGCGGGCAGTGCGGGTCGGGCTCCACCGGGTGGAGGACGGCGGGCTCGTCCCAGGCGACGTGCAAGAACAGCAAGCCGCCCATCGCGTCGCGGCGCTGCACATCGGCCTGCCCGCCCGGCAGCGAACTCGCGACCCGGCGCTTCCATTCCCAAAGATCGTGTGCAGCGAGCTGCGTTGCGGTGCAGCTCGCGGAGGCCCCTGTGCACGAAGGGCTCGGCGCGGTGGGGCTTGCCGTCCAGCCGGTCAGGTACGGGCTGCCGGACATGGCGCCCGCCGAAGGATTCGCGCGGATCCGGTCCGCCATGCTGCCGGCCAGCTGCACCGCGATGTTCTGGTTGCTCGCGCCCACGCTGTCGGTCAGGGAGCGCAGCTGGAAGCCGGCCAGCGCCAGCAGGCCGAACGAGAGCACGAAAACCGCCACCATCGCTTCGAGCAGCGAGAAGCCGGCCTGCACGCTGCGCGGCCGCCGCCTCATGGCTATCGACATCGGCTCACCCCCTTGCGCCGATCGATGCGTCCGCCCGAAGACACGCAGAGCGCGATGGCGTTGGGCGATCCGTCTTTTCCTGCCGGATGGAAGCCGAAGCCGGCCCAGCCCGAATGGCCGATCGCATCGAAGACCAGGGCACCGGTGCTGCTCTTCGTGACCGTGACGCGGTTGTCGGGGTCCTGGCGCTGCAGCGTCTCCTGCGTGGTGTCGGCCCCGACCACCGTCTCCCAGCCGCAGCTCCAGTCCTTGCCGGTGCACGCGTCAAGCGACCGGATCGTGACCGCCTGCCCGCGCCGAACCGCCTCCGAGCGCGCATGGACCATGCTCGCGGCGAGCGCCGAGGCCATGCCCTCCACGCGGAACCGCTCCATGAGGCTGCTGAAGCTCGGCAGCGCCAAGGCCATCAGGATCGCCGCGAGCACGATGGCGACCATCATCTCGACCAGCGTGAATCCCCCGGGCTTTGCGCCGGGGCGGGAATGCGCCCGGGCCGGCGCGCAGAATCCATTTCTCAGCATGTGTTTTCGCCCACGCCCGCGTTGGCAAACGCTGTGGCGTGGACGGGCCTCCCTGATCTCTGTTTTCAGAAATTCTAGGGACCGGATTTCCACCCAAAGCCAATCGAAGGACGAGCGGCATCCATCGCCAGACCAATGGCCCATCAAGAAACAATTGCTATAAATCGCGACGAATGAATTGGCAAAAACCGGATGACAGCTGAAAAAGAATTCATGCAGCGCGCCCTGGCCCTCGCCCGCCAGGCCGGCCCCGAGACCGACCCCAACCCCCGCGTCGGCTGCGTCCTCGTCAATGCGGCAGGCATGGTGATCGGCGAGGGCCGCACCCAGCAGGCCGGCGGCGCGCACGCCGAGGTCATGGCGCTGCGCGATGCGGCGGCGCGCGGCCATCCGGTGGCGGGCGCCACGGCCTTCGTCACGCTCGAACCCTGCGCCCACCACGGCCGCACCGGGCCCTGCTGCGATGCGCTGGCCGCCGCCGGCATCGGCCGGGTCGTGGCGTCGATGGCCGACCCGAATCCGCTGGTCGCAGGCCAGGGCTTCGACCGCCTGCGGGCTGCGGGCGTGAATGTCGAGGTCGGGCCCGGCGCCGACGAAGCACGCGAACTCAACATCGGCTTCTTCAGCCGCATGGTCCGCAAGACGCCCTGGGTGCGGCTCAAGGCCGCGGCCTCGCTCGACGGAAAAACCGCCCTGCGCAACGGGGTGAGCCAATGGATCACCTCCGAGCCGGCGCGGGCCGACGGCCATGCGTGGCGCGCGCGCGCCAGTGCGGTGCTGACCGGCGTTGGCACCGTGATCGAGGACGACCCCCTGCTCGACGTGCGGCTCGTCGCCACCATGCGCCAGCCGCACCTGGTGGTGATCGACAGCCATCTGCAGACACCGCCCACGGCGCGCCTGTTCATGCCGGGCCGCGCCGTCTGGCTCTACGCCGCGGCGCGCGACGAGGCGCGCGCGGCCGCCCTCGAGGCGCGCGGCGCCACCATCACCTGCCTGCCCAACGCCGAGGGCAAGGTCGATCTCGCGGCGATGCTGCACGATCTCGCGCGGCGCGAGGTCAACGAACTGCACGTCGAGGCGGGCCACAAGCTCAACGGATCGCTGCTGCGCGAACGGCTGGTCGACGAACTGGTCGTCTACCTGGCGCCCAAGCTCGTGGGCGACGGCATGGAAATCGCCTCGGGCATGCATGCGGGCGGGCCGCTGGCCGAACTCTCGGGCGCGCTGCCGCTCGAATTCAGGCAGTTCGACCGGCTCGGGCCCGACCTGCGGATCGTCGCCCGCGTGGCCGGACGGGACACTTTCTAGCGGCGAATGGGCGCCGCGCCCCGGGACGGCCGGGATGTCTGCGAAAATACACAGATGTTCACCGGAATCATCACCGGCGTGGGGCGCATCGCCGCCATCCACGACCTCGGCCCCTCCTCCTCCCACGGCAAACGACTCGCCATCGCGGCGCCCGACGGCTACCTCGACGACGTGGGCCTCGGCGACAGCATCGCCCTCAACGGCGCCTGCATGACCGTGACCAGCCTCGACCCGGCCGCGCGGCAGTTCACCATCGACATCTCGGCCGAATCCCTCGACAAGACCGCGGGCCTCACCGAGCCCGACGCGCGCCTCAACCTCGAGAAGGCCCTGCGCGCAAGCGACCGCCTCGGCGGCCATATCGTGTCGGGCCACGTGGACGGCATCGGCAGCGTGAGCCACTTCGCGCCCGTGGGCGAAAGCTGGGAACTGCGCGTCGTCGCGCCGCCCGCGCTGGCACGCTTCCTGGCCTACAAGGGCTCGATCACCGTCAACGGCGTGAGCCTCACGGTCAACAGCGTGGCCGACCTGGCCGACGGCGCCGAAGTCAGCATCAACCTGATTCCACACACGGTCGAGAACACCTCGCTCGGCACCCTCCAGGCCGGCGCCAAGGTCAACCTCGAAATCGACACCGTGGCGCGCTACGTGGAGCGCATGCTCCAGGCCGGCGTCCTGGTACCACCCTCTTCCATCTCCACCGCCACGTACTCCAAGGACACCGCCGAATGAACGCCTCCGTCACGCCGATCGGCGCCTCCCGCGGCACGCGGGCGCCCGCGCCGATCTCCCCCGTCGAGGAGATCGTCGCCGAGCTCGCGGCCGGCCGCATGGTGATCCTGGTCGACGAGGAAGACCGCGAGAACGAAGGCGACATCGTCATCGCGGCCGACCACATCACGCCCGAGGCGATCAACTTCATGGCGCGCCATGCACGCGGCCTCATCTGCCTCACGCTTTCGCGCGAGATGTGCGAGCGGCTGCAGCTGCCGCCGATGGTGTCGCGCAACGGCGCCAAGCATTCAACGGCGTTCACCGTGTCCATCGAGGCGGCCGAAGGCGTGACCACCGGCATCTCGGCCGCCGACCGCGCGCGCACCGTGCAGGCCGCCGTGGCACGCGATGCGGTCGCGAGCGACCTGGTCCAGCCCGGCCACATCTTCCCGCTGCAGGCGGTCGACGGTGGCGTGCTGATGCGCGCGGGCCATACCGAAGCCGGCTGCGACCTCGCGGCCATGGCTGGCTGCTCGCCGGCCTCGGTGATCTGCGAGGTCATGAACGAAGACGGCACCATGGCCCGCCTGCCCGACCTGCAGCTGTTCGCGGCCGAGCACGGGCTCAAGATCGGCACCATCGCCGCCCTCATCGAGCACCGCAGCCGCACCGAGTCGCTGGTCGAGAAGGTCGGCTGCCGCGAGATCCAGACCGCCTGGGGCGGCTTCACGGCCCATGCCTTCACCGACAAGCCGAGCCGCGGCGTGCACCTGGCGCTGGTGCGCGGCCAGTGGACGCCCGAAGAGACGGTGTCGGTGCGCGTGCACGAGCCGCTCTCCGTGCTCGACGCGCTCGAGATCAACCGTTCGCTGCACTCCTGGAGCCTCGACGCCAGCCTTGCGCACATCGCCGGCGAGGGCAAGGGCGTGGCGGTGCTCCTGAACTGCGGCGAAACCGGCGCCGAGCTGCTCGCGCAGTTCGACGGCACCGCGCGCCCGGCGCAGGCACCCGAGCGCGGCCGCATGGACCTGCGCAGCTACGGCATCGGCGCGCAGATCCTGCGCGAATGCGGCGTGCACAGGATGAACCTGCTCGGCACGCCGCGCCGCATGCCGAGCATGGCCGCGGGCTACGGCCTCGAGATCGCCGGCTACCTTTCCAAAGACTGAAGAAAAGACGACATGCAAGGTGCAAACAAGGGAGCGGACGCGAAGCCGCTCGACGGCAAAGGGCTGCGCATCGGCATCGTGCAGGCACGCTTCAACGCCGACATCACCGACGCGCTCGCCGCCGCCTGCCTGTCGGAGCTCGAGGCGCTCGGCGTCGCGACCGACGACATCCATCACGTGCAGGTGCCCGGCGCGCTCGAAGTGCCCGTGGCGCTGCAGGCCATGGCGCGGCGCGGCGGCTACCACGCGCTGGTGGCGCTGGGCTGCATCATCCGCGGCGAGACCTACCACTTCGAACTGGTGGCCAACGAATCGGGCGCGAGCGTGAGCCGCGTCGCGCTCGACCATCGCCTTCCCATCGCCAATGCGATCCTGACCACCGAGAACCTCGAGCAGGCCGTGGCGCGTCAGACCGACAAGGGCCGCGACGCGGCCCGCGTGGCGGTCGAGATGGCGCAGTTGCTGGCCGCCCTCCAATGACCGACGACACCCCCAAGACCACCGGCGCCAAGCCGCGCCCCGCACGGCAGGTGCGCACCGGCCTCACGAGCACCGGCGCGCGCAAGGCCGCGGCCAAGTCGAACCGCAGCCGCGCGCGCGAGTTCGCGCTGCAGGCGCTCTACCAGCACCTGGTGGGCCGCAACGACGCCTCCGACATCGACCACTTCACGCGCGACCTCGCAGGCTTCCACAAGGCCGATGCCGCGCACTACGACGCGCTGCTGCATGGTTCGATCGAGAACGCCGAGCAGCTCGATGCGCTGATCCGGCCGCTGCTCGACCGCAAGTTCGAGGAAATCTCGCCGATCGAGCATGCCGTGATGTGGATCGGCGTGTACGAGTTCCAGCACTGCCTCGACGTGCCCTGGCGCGTGGTGCTCAACGAATGCATCGAGCTCGCCAAGGAGTTCGGCGGCACCGACGGCCACAAGTACGTGAACGCCGTGCTCAACGGGCTGGCGCCGCAGCTGCGCGCCACCGAGGTCGAGGCCGATCGCGCGGCCGGCAAGGCTCGGCCGTGAGAATTTCGAAGCGCGCCGAGCGCATCGAACCCTTCTATGTGATGGAGGTCGCCAAAGCGGCCGGCGTGCTCGCGCGCGAAGTGGCGCACACCGAGCGGCCGATGATCTTCCTGAACATCGGCGAGCCCGACTTCACCGCGCCGCCGCTGGTGCAGGAAGCCGCGGCGCGGGCGGTGCGCGCCGGCGCCACGCAGTACACCCAGGCCACCGGCCTCGACGCGCT
>CAMLCW010000143.1 GCA_946478645.1 uncultured Variovorax sp. | reverse complement strand
ACAACAGCTGGGGCCAGAAGCTGCGCGAGGTGTTCGACAGCATCGAGGACCCGGTGTGGGACGACGCGGCCACCGCGCATCCGCTGCGGATGCCGCTCACGCGGCACAGCCCGCTGCGCAAGATCTCCACGCCCGACGAAAAGCTCATCTGACGGCGGCGTTCCCCATGGCCCTGCCCCCGGTCGTCTTCTCGCACGGCAACAGCTTTCCTGCGAGCACTTACCGCGTCATGCTAGACAGCCTGCGCAACCGCGGCTTCGAGGTCGATGCGATCGAGAAATTCGGCCACGACCCGAAGTACCCCGTCACCGACAACTGGCCGCACCTGGTGCGGCAGCTGGCCGATTTCGCGCAGGCGCGCGCCGACCGCGCGGGCGGCCCGGTGTTCCTGGTCGGCCATTCGCTGGGCGGCTTCCTGAGCCTGATGTGCGCGGCCCAGCATCCGGCGCTCGCCTGCGGCGTGGTGATGGTCGATTCGCCGATCCTCGGCGGCTGGCGCGCCAACACGCTCAACATGGTCAAGCGCACGCCGCTCATGAAGAGCATCTCGCCCGGCGCGATCAGCCGCAGGCGCAAGAACACCTGGGCCCACCGCGAGGCGGTGTTCGAGCACTTCCGCAGCAAGAAGGCGTTCGCCAAATGGGACGAGCAGGTGCTGCACGACTACATCGACCATGGCACCTTCGACGGCGGCGAGGACAACCGCCAGCTGAGCTTCGACCGCGATGTCGAGACCGCGATCTACAACACCCTGCCACACAACCTGGCCGCGCTGCTGCGCCGGCATCCGCTCAAGTGCAAGGCGGCCTTCATCGGCGGGCGGCAATCGGTCGAGATGAAACAGGTCGGCATGGCGATGACCGAGCGCGTGACCAAGGGGCGCATCACCATGCTCGACGGCAGCCACCTGTTCCCGATGGAGAAGCCGCTCGCCACCGCGGCGGCGATCGAGGCCGCGCTACGCAACCTGCTCTGAGGCCGGCCGGCACCAGATGCCGTCGCCGACCTGCAGCATGCCGCCGCGCAGCACCCGCGCGGTCACGCCGCCATGGCCGCGCATCGCGTTGTAGCCGCCGGGGCCCAGCAGTTCCTCCATGCGCGAACAGGGCTCGCAGGGGCCGCTGATCTCGAGCAGCACCTCGGCACCGATGGCCAGCACCAGCGGCTGGTCGGCAAACAGCGAACGCGCCGCCAGCAGGTTGAGGCCCGACACGACGAGGTTGCGCCGCAAGCCATCGGCATCGACCCGCGGCCGGCCCGCGAGCCCGGCGATCACCGGCAGGTGCTCCTGCTGGATCAGCGTGACCTGCCGCTTGCCGCCCGGGCGCGCGGCGGCGCTGCTGCGGTCGCCCTCGAGCCCGCGGCCGTCGAGCGCCCTCGCCGCCTGCACCGACTGCACCGCCACGCGGCGTGCCGGCCGCAGCAGGATCGCATCGAGCCGGCCCGCATGCGGGAACTGCCGCGTCAGTTCGTGAAGGTCTGGCATGCGCCGATTGTCGATGACGGGGTTTTGCACCCGGCGAACTTTCCCCTTATCAGCGCGTGGGCTGCAGGAAACAAATGATGCCAATCTGTCAAAATCCAGCAAAAACCAACTAGAACGACCTACAAACCCGCCGCCGTCCACCTTGTCGTCATGCCGGATCTGCTGCTGCTGGAAGAAGTCGAAACCGTGACCCTGAGCCCGCCGCTGGTGGTGCAGGACGATCCGGCGATGCGCGAGCGGCTGGCCTATGTGCTGTCCACGCTGGGCTGCGCCGAGCCGGAGATCGTGTGGGCCGACAGTGCCGGCGCGGCCAGGGCACTGCTCGACGCGCAGCACCGCCGCGGCGGCCGCACCTACGGCGTCGTGCTGGTCGACGTGGGCCTCCCCGGCGGCGGGGCGATCGACCTGATCGGCTGGATGCAGGCGTGCTACCCGCAGGTGCCCGCGGTGGCCGTGGCGGACCAGCGCATGGCGCAGACCGTCTTCGCGGCGCTGTGCGCGGGCGCCATCGGCTACCTGCTGAAGGAAAACGACGACCTCGAACTGAGCATCGCGCTGCGCAGCATCGAACAGGGTGGCGCACCGATCGACCTCGGCATCGCACGCTGCATCCTGGGCTGGCTCGCGGCCAGGGCGTCCGCGCCAGGCGCGGCCACGTACGACGCGCCAGCCCCCGTTGCACTCGCATCGCACGAGCGCAAGATCCTCGAACTCGTCTCGCAGGGGCGGAGCATCCACGAGATGGCCGAGTCGCTCTCGCTGTCCCGGCTGACGGTGGCCTGCCTGACGAAGAACATCTACCGCAAGCTCGCGGTCAGCACGCACGCCGAGGCGGTGGCCTGACGCGCACGGGCGCCGCCTTCAGAGTTCGAGCACCAGCCGCCCGCCACAGGCGCGCGAGCAGCAGGCCATCATCCGGTCGTGGGCGTCGCGCTCGGTGCGCGTCAGCACCACGTCGCGATGGTCGACCTGGCCCGAGAGCACCCGCACCTCGCACGAGCCGCACAGGCCCTCCTCGCAATCGCTCTGCACGTCGACGTTGGCGGCGCGCAAGGTGGCGAGCAGGGTCCGGTCGGGCGGCACGGTCAGCACCAGGCCCGAGTCCTTGAGCTCCACCTCGAACGCCTGTTCCTTCGATGGATCGAGCGTGGCCAGGGTCGATTCGAAATGCTCCACGCGCAGCGCGCCCTCGGGCCAGGCCGCGCAGCAGTCCTCGAGCGCCTCGAGCATCCGCAGCGGGCCGCAGGCGTACACCTGCGCGCCGGGCACCGGCTCGGCGAGCAGCGCGCGCAGGTCGTTGCGCCGGCCCTCGTCGCCCGCGTGCACATGCAGCCGCCCGCCGTGCAGCGCGGCCAGGTCATCGAGGAATGCCATGCTGGCGCGGCTGCGGCCGCTGTAGTGCAGTTCGTAGTCCATGCCCAGCGCCTTCGCGCGGCGCGCCATGGCGCTCACGGGCGTGATGCCGATGCCGCCGGCGATGAAGATGGCCTTGGGCAGCGATTCGTCGAGCCGGAAGTGGTTGCGCGGGCCGCGGATGCGGAGCCGGTCGCCGACCTCCACGTTCGCATGCACCCAGGCCGAGCCGCCGCGGCCGTCGGGCTCGTGCAGCACCGCGATCTCGAAAGCGCCCGCCTCGTCGGGATCGCCGCACAGCGAATACTGGCGCGACAGCTCGGGCGAACCGCACTCCACGTCGATGTGCGAGCCCGGCGTCCAGCGCGGCAGCGGCTTGCCGTCGGGCGACACCAGCCGCAGCCGCACGATGCCCTCGGCCACGCGCGTGACGCGCTCCACCACCACGGGCCGCGTCACGGCATGGGCCGAAGGCTCGCCGATGCGCACCGGCACCTGCACCTCGCGCAGCGCCGGGTTGCGGCGCTCGGGGTTCGCGGCCGGGTCCCACTCGACCCAGAGGTGCTCGGGTCCGCGGAACGAGGTGTTCGGCACATAGGTGAAGCGCTGCGCGGCCAGGCGCATGTGCGGCAGCCGCCGGGTGAACTCCGACAGGAAGACCTGCATTTCCATGCGCGCGAGGTTCTTGCCCATGCACTGGTGCGAGCCGTAGCCGAAGGTCAGGTGGTCGCTCGCGTTGTCGCGCCGGATGTCGAACAGGTCGGCGTCGGCGAAATGCGCTTCGTCGTGGTTGGCCGACGAGGTGACGATGAGCAGCTTCGAGCCGGCCGGCAGGTCCACGCCGCCGAGCTGCGTGTCGCGGGTGACGAGGCGGCGCCAGGCCGCGACCGAGCCGTTGTGGCGCAGGCACTCTTCCACCGCGTTGGGAATGAGCCCCGGGTCGTCGCAGAGCTCCTGCCACACATGCGGATGCTGCAGCAGCAGCTTCATCGCATTGGCGGTCGCGTTGGCGGTGGTCTCGTGGGCGGCCACGATGCCGGCCATCATCATCGAATGCAGGTACGAGTCGGTCACGATCTCGGGATGCAGCTTCTGCTTGCGGATGCCGTACTGCATCCAGCCCGGCGCGTCGGGGTCCTGGCGCATCTTCTCGAGCACTTTCCCCGCGTACTGCCAGAAGTTGCCGACCGCATGCGCCACGGCCACCTGCTCTTCGGGCCGGGGCCGGCCCCAGGTGTTGACCGTGTGCGCGATCGAGTATTTGCGCAGCGTGTCCATGTCTTCCTCGGGCACGCCGAGGAAGTGCAGCGCGACCGTGAGCGGTATCTCCCAGAGCATCTGGTCGACCAGGTCGGCGCGACCGTCGTCGATGAAGCGGTCGACGTAGCTGCGCGCCAGTTCGCGCACCATCGGCTCGTGGTGCTTGAGCGCCTCGGGCGTGAAGGGGTCCATCAGCACGCGGCGGCGCGGCATGTGGGCGGGCTCGTCTTCGTTGACCAGCGTGCGGTTCAGCGCAAAGCCGTACGAGGCGAGCACCGCGTTGGCCTCGTCGCCCGTGGGCGTGATCTTCTCGAGCGCGTTCGAGGGGCTGAAGGTGATGTTGTCGCGGAACACCGCCTTGATGTCGTCGTAGCGCGTGACCACCCAGTAGCCGAGCTTGGGGCTGTAGAAGATCGGCTCCTTTTCGCGCGCCCAGCGCACGTACTCGGGCGGGTCCTGCTGGTAGCCGTCCTCGAAGGGATCGAACTCGGCCGCGCGCGCGCTCACGGGGCAGCCCGTGGGTGTGCGCTCGGACGACAGCGGCCCGTGCGCGACGGGGCAGCCGGTGATGCGCGTGCTTGTGGTCATCAGTCCAGCGTGATCTTCAGGTCACGGATCAGCTTGTGCCAGCGCGTGGTCTCGCTCTTGAGCAGCGCCGCGTACTGCTGGGGCGAATTGGCCACCGGCTCCACGCCGAAGTCGACCATGCGCTTGCGCACCGCGGGCTCGTTGATCGCCGCCACCAGCTGGCGGTTGAGCGTGTTCACCACCTCCGGCGGCGTGGCCGCGGGCACCACCACGCCGACCAGCGCGGCGGCCTCGACGTTCTTGTAGCCGAGTTCGGCGAAGGTGGGCACGTCGGGCAGCTGCGGCAGGCGCGTGGGATTGGCGACCGCGAGCGCGCGCACCTTGCCGCCCTTGATGAAGCCGGCGCCCGCGGCCAGGTCGACCATCATGGCCGGCAACTGCCCGCCCGCCACGTCGGCCAGTGCGGGCGCGGCGCCGCGGTACGGCACGTGCACCATGAAGAGGCCGGCTTCGACCTTGAGCAGTTCCATCGCCAGGTGGTGCGGGCTGCCCGCGCCGGCCGAGGCGTAGTTGATGCCGCCCGGCTTGGCCTTCGCCTTGGCGATGAAGTCCTTCGCCGTGGCGAAGCCGGCGTCGTTGCCGGCCACCAGGATCATCGGGAACTTGCCCATCAGCGTGACCGGCGCGAGGTCCTTCGTCGGGTTGTAGCTCAGCGACTTGTAGAGCGCCGGGTTGAACACCAGCGTGCCGTTGTCGGCCGACAGCACCGTGTAGCCGTCGGCCGGCGAGCGCACGGTCTCGGCGGCCGCGAGCGCCGTGTTGCCGCCCGGCTTGTTGTCGACCAGCACCGGCTGCGCCACTTGCGTGGAGAGCGTCTGCGCGACCGTGCGCGCGAGAAAGTCGGACCCGCCGCCCGCCGCATAGGGAACGATCCAGCGGATCGGCTTGGACGGGAACGTGGCGGTCTGCGCGCCCGCGCTCGCGGTGGCCACGAGCGCCAGGGCAGCGATGCAGCGAAGGAAATGCTTTGTCATGGAGTTGCCTCGGTTTGTTCCGTATTGCGTAAGTATCATACGCATTGCGTAATCACTATCTTAGGTCTAACCCGAAGCGCTCGGCACTGCCGCCGAGCACGTAACATCCCCGCCCACATGACACCCTGCCCGGAAGACCCTCCCGTTCCCGCCGCCGCCCGCGAGCGGCGCCAGCGCGTGCAATCGGCCGAAACCGGCATGGCCGTGCTCAAGGGCCTGGCCCACCTGGGCGGGCGCAGCAGCCTCACCGCGCTGGCCGCCCATGTGGCCGAAAGCCCGGCCAAGGTGCACCGCTACCTTGCGAGCCTGATGGAAGAAGGGTTGGTGCTGCAGGACGCGGCCTCGCAGCACTACTACCTGGGCACGGCGGCGATCCAGATCGGGCTGGCCGCGATGCGCCAGGCCGACCCGATCCGCGCGGCCGAGCCCTGCCTGCTGCGGCTGCGCGAATCGCTCGAGGTGACCTGCTTCGTCGCGGTGATGGGCAACAAGGGCCCGACCATCGTGCGCTTCGAGGAGCCCGGCCTGCCGGTCACCGTGAACGTGCGTGCCGGCTCGGTGATGTCGATGCTCTGGTCGGCCACGGGCCGGGCCTTTCTCGGCCTGCTCGACGAATCGCGCGTGCGCGCGCTGGCCGAGCAGGAACTGGCCGAGGCGCCGCAGGACATGCGCGCCACGCTCGACGCGGCCGACCCGATCGGCCGGTTGCGCAGCGAGGTGCAGCAGGCGCACTGCGCGATCGTGCGCGACACCTACCTGCGCGGCATCAGCGCGGTGGCCGCGCCGGTGTACGACTATGCGGGGCGCGTGTGCGCGGTGCTGACGGCGCTGGGCGCCACGGGCGGCTTCGACCCGTCGATCGACGGCCCGATCGCGGGCGCGGTGCGGCGCGAGGCCGAGTCCGCGAGCGTCCTGCTCGGCCACGGCGGCAGCCGCTGACGGCCGCCGCGCGCCTTCCGCGCGCTTACTCGGCCCAGACCACCGCGCCAGTCCAGGCGGTGGTCAGCACCACGATGCCGAAGGCGATGCGGTACCACGCGAACGGAATGAAGTTGTGCGTGCTGATGTACTTGAGCAGCCAGCGCACGCACAGCCATGCGCTCGCGAACGAGAACACCAGGCCCACGGCGAACAGCGGGATGTCGGCCACCGAGAGCAGCGCGCGCTCCTTGTAGAGGCTGTAGGCGCCGGCGCCGATCAAGGTCGGGATCGCGAGGAAGAACGAGAAATCGGTGGCCGCCTTGCGCGACAGGCCCAGCAGCATGCCGCCGATGATTGTCGAGCCGCTGCGGCTGGTGCCCGGGATCATCGCGAAGCACTGCACCAGGCCGACCTTGAGCGCGTCCCACATCGTCATGTCGTCGACGTGCTCGACGCGCACCGAGCCCGGTGGCCGCTTCTCGGCCCACAGGATGATGAAGCCGCCGATGATGAAGGTGCTCGCCACCACCACGGGCGTGAACAGGTGTTCCTTGATCATCTTGCCGAACACCAGGCCCAGCACCACCGCCGGCAGGAAGCCCAGCACCACGTTGATCGCCAGGCGGCGCGCCTTGGGCTGGCGCGGCAGCGCCACGATGGTGGAATGGATCTTCTGCCAGTACACCAGGATCACCGCGAAGATCGCGCCGGTCTGGATGGCGATGTCGAAGACCTTGGCCTTCGCGTCGTCGAAGCCGAGCAGCGCACCCGCAAGAATCAGATGCCCGGTCGACGAGATGGGCAGAAACTCGGTCAGCCCCTCGACGATGCCCATGACGGCGGCCTTCACCAGCAAAACGATGTCCACGCTTACTCCTTTAAAGAGCCGCAATTATGGCGAGGCATTGCGACGGCCTTGCCCGGCTGTCCCCACGGTCCGCGGGATTTGGCCATGGCGCTTGACGTGTGCGCCGGTACATTCGTTCCAATGACGATCGCCAGAGACCAGATCCGCCAGCGCTTCAACGAACTGAGCCCTGCCCTGCAGCAGGTGGCGCGCTATGTGCTCGACCATCCGAACGAGGTGGTCACCGCCTCGATGCGCAGCGTGGGCGTGCGCGCGCAGAGCACCCCCGCCACGCTGGTGCGCTTTGCGCAGCAACTGGGCTATGCGGGCTGGCCCCAGCTGAAGAACGCCTTCGCGGGCGACATGGGGCTCGGCTCGGACAGCCACGGCGCAGGCGCGAAGCAGCTCGCCGGCCGCGCGCAGGACCAGGGCCTCGCGGGCGAGATGTTCGAAGTGCAGCGCCGCAACCTCGAGGCGACGCAACGGCAAAGCGCGGACGCGCTGCGCAAGGCCTGCGTGCTGCTCGAGAAGGCGGGCGCGGTGCATGCCGCGGGCTTCCGGACCTGCTTTCCGATCGCTTTTTCGTTCGTCTACGTGTATCGGCTGTTCCGCACCGGCGTGCACCTGGTCGACGGCCAGGGCGGCTCGCTCGAGATGCAGCAACGCGCCTTCGCCAAGGGCGACGCGTTGGTGGTCGCGGGCTTCGCGCCCTACTCGCGCGAGGCGCTGCAGGTGGCCGAGGCCGCCAGGGCCGCGGGGCTGCGCATCGTCGCGCTCACCGACAGCACGGCGTCGCCACTGTCGCTGCTGGCCGACGAGACGCTGCTGTTCACGATCCAGAGCCCATCGCTCTTTCCCTCGGTCGCTGCGGGCGTGGCGCTGGCCGAGGCACTGGTCGAGCTGCTCGCGAGCCGCGCCGGCAAGGCCGGCATCCGGCGCATCGACGAGGCGGAAGCGCAGCTCTTCGAGTCGGGTGCCTACTTGCGGCAGCGGGCCCCGCGCGCTTAAAGCTGCGCCGGGCGCGCCGCCTCGCTGTGCCAGCCGGCCTGCCATCCACCGCCCAGCGCCTGGATCAGCGCCACGGCGGCGTTCTGCCGGTCGACCTGCACCTGCACCAGCGCGCGGCGCGCATTGAGCGCGGACGCCTGCGCGGTCACCACTTCGGTGTAGCCGGCCTGGCCCGCGCGGTAGCGGTTGATCACCTGCTGCTCGGTCTTGTCGGCCGCGGCCGAAGCCTCGCGCCGCAAGCCTTCCTGTTGCGCGAGCGCGGCGCCGGCGGTGAGCTGGTCTTCGACCGCCTGGAAAGCGCCCAGCACCGTCTGGCGGTAGCGCGCCACGCTCGCTTCATGCGCCGCCTTGGCCGAGTCGACCGAAGCGCCGATCGCACCCGCGTCGAACACCACCTGCGCCACCGACAGCCCGAGCGCCCAGAGCATGTTGGACGCGTCGAACAGGTCTTTCACGCGGCTCGCGTTGCCGCCGACCGAAGCGCTGAGGCTGAAGTTCGGAAAGTAGGCCGAGCGCGCAATGCCGATCTGCGCATTGGCCGCGGCGACCGCGCGCTCGGCGGCCGCGATGTCGGGCCGGCGCTGCAGCAGCGTCGACGGCACGCCGGCCGGAATGCCGGGCACGGTGGGTGTCCAGCGCGCGGGCGGCAGGCTGAAGTCGGCCGGTGCCACGCCGACCAGCATGGCGATCGCATGCTCGAGCGTGGCACGCGTGCGCCGCAGGCCGACCCGCTCGGCCTGCGGGTTGACGAGCTGGGTCTGGGCCTGCAGCACGTCGGTCTGCGCCGCGATGCCCGCCGCATAGCGGTTGCTCGTGATCTCGAAGGTGCGCTGGTAGCCCTCGATGGTCTGCTCGAGCAGCACGATCTCGGTGTCGGTCTCGCGCAGCGAGAAATAGTTGGTCGCGAGATCGCCCACGGCCGAGAGCCGCGCCGAGGCCAGGTCGGCCTCGCTGGCCTGCGCGTTGGCCTCGGCGCTGCCCACCGCCTGCCGCAGCCGGCCCCAGACATCGGGCGCCCAGTCGACGCCGAGGTTGGCCGCGAACGTGCTCGACGCGTTGCTGCTGCCGCGAAGGTTGCCGCTGCGTCGGCCGCTGCCGTCGAGCGCGACCGACGGAAACAGCCCCGCGCGCTCGCCGCGCACCAGCGCGCGGGCCTGCGCGAAGTTGGCCACGGCCACGGCGATGTTCTGGTTCGAGACGTTCACGCGCGCGGCCAGTTCGTCGAGCGTGGGATCGGCAAAGAGCTTCCACCACTCGCCGCGGTCGACCGCATCGGCCGGCGCGGCGGGCAGCCAGCCGTCGGCGGCGGGCTGCTCCTTCCAGCCGGCGGGCATGGCCGCGGCAGGCACCTCATGGGTCGGTCCCACGGCGCAGCCGGCCAGCACCGCCGCCAGGGCGAGCGCGGACAGCGAGAGGATGCGGGGGCGATGTGTCATGTCAGGGTCTCGTTCAATCTCTTCAGGTCTGCGCCCCGGCCGCGCGGCTCAGGTGCCGCTCGCTGCCCGAGCGCCGCCGCAGCTTGTCGAGCAGCACGTAGACCACCGGCGTGGTGAGCAGCGTGAGCAGCTGGCTCGCGACCAGCCCGCCGATGATCGCCACGCCGAGCGGCTGGCGCAGTTCGGCGCCCTGGCCGAAGCCGACGGCCAGCGGCAGCGCGCCGAGCGCGGCGGCCAGCGTGGTCATGAGGATCGGCCGGAAGCGCAGCAGGCAGGCTTCGCGCACCGCCTCCACGGCCGGGATGCCGCGCGCGCGCTCGGCCTCGAGCGCAAAGTCGATGATCAGGATCGCGTTCTTCTTCACGATGCCGATCAAAAGGAACAGCCCGATCAGCGCGATGATCGAGAACTCCATGCGGAACAGCAGCAGCGCCAGCACCGCGCCCACGCCGGCCGAGGGCAAGGTGGTGAGCACCGTGACCGGATGCACCAGGCTTTCGTAGAGCACGCCGAGCACGATGTAGATCACCACGATCGCAGCCAGGATCAGCGCAAGCTGCTGCCCCTGCGACTGCTGCGCCGCGAGCGCGGTGCCCTGGAAGCTGCCGCGCACGTTGGTGGGCATGGCGATGTCGGCTTCGGCCTGCGCCACGATGCGGCGCGCATCCTCCAGCGTGACGCCCTCGCCCAGGTTGAACGAGACGGTGCTTGCCAGCTCGCTGTCCTGGTGGTCGATCGAGCTCGGCACCGCGCGTTCGCTGATCTTCGCGATGGCCGAGAGCGGCACCATGCGCGTGGTGTTGGCCGCCAGCGCCTGGCCGGTCGAGGCGGCGCGCAGGCCCGGGTTGGCCGATGTGGTGGTCGAGGTGCCGGTGCTCGCGTCGGTGGTGCTCTCGAGCGAGCTCACCGTGGCGGCGCCGCTCGCGCTGGTGGCGGTGCTGAGCGTCGACGGCACGTAGAGGTCTTTCAGCACCACGGGCGCGCGCTGGTAGCGCGGCGCCCATTCCATGATCACCGAGTACTGATTGAGCTCGTCGTAGATGGTGGCGACCGAGCGCTGGCCGAAGGCGTTGTAGAGCGCGGCATCGACCGCGCTGGCCGTCACGCCGAGCCGCGCCGCGCTGTCGCGGTCGATCTCGACGAAGGTCTCCACGCCGTTGTCCGACTGGTCGCTGTCCACGTCGGTGAGCGCGGTCTCCTGGCGCAGCCGGTCGGCGAGCTTGGCGGTCCAGGTGCGCAGGTCGCCCAGGTTGTCGCCCTTGAGCGTGTACTGGTAGGTGGAGTTGCTCGAACGCCCGCCCATGCGCAGGTCCTGCACCGGGCTCAGGAACACGCGCAGGCCGGTGAGCTGGCCCAGCTGCGGCCGCAGCCGCGCAATGACCGCGGCGGTCTTCTCCTTGCGCTCGCCGGCCGGCTTGAGGTTGACGAACATGAAGCCGCCGCCCGAGCGGCTGCCGCCCGAGAAGCCGACCACGGTATCGACCGCCGGATCCTTGTGGATGATGTCGACCGCCTGGCGCAGCTTCTCGGAAAGCGCCACCGACGAGATGCTCTGGTCGGCGCGCAGGCCCGCGTTGAGCTGGCCGTTGTCCTGCTCCGGGAAGTAGCCCTTCGGAATGGCGGTGAACAGGTACACGTTGAGTCCGACCACCGCGAGCAGCAGCACCATCACCACGGCCTTGCTCGCGAGCGCCCAGTCGAGGCTGTGCGCGTAGACGCGCAGGCTCCACTGGTAGCCGCGCTCGGCCATGCGCGCGAAGCGCCCGGGCGGCTTGCCGCCGGGCGCTTCGGGCCGCAGCAGCATGGCGCACATCATCGGCGTGGTGGTGAGCGAGATCACCAGCGAGATCAGCACCGCCACCGACAGCGTGACCGCGAACTCGCGGAACAGCCGCCCGATCTGCCCGTCCATGAAAAGCAGCGGAATGAACACCGCCACCAGCGACAGGCTGATCGACAGCACCGTGAAGC
>CAMLCW010000142.1 GCA_946478645.1 uncultured Variovorax sp. | reverse complement strand
TCGAAAAGCAGGGGGCATGGGCCTCCGCGAACCGACACAGGGAGCAGTTGCGCATGAATGAAAAAGCCTGGCTGGTGGTGATGGGTGTCTCGGGCTCCGGCAAGTCGACGCTCGGCGAGGCGCTGTCCAAAGCGCTCGCGCTGCCGATGATCGAAGGGGACGACCACCATCCCCCCGCGAACCACGAGAAGATGAGCAAGGGCATTGCGCTGACCGACGCCGACCGCGCCGGCTGGCTCGACGCGCTCGGCAAGGCGCTTGCCGCCGAGCGGAATGGCGCGGTGCTGGCCAGCTCGGCGCTCAAGCGCGCCTACCGCGACCAGTTGCGCGCGGCCGTGCCCGATCTGAAGTTCGTCTTCATGGAGATCGACCGCGAGGAGAGCGAGCGGCGCGTGGCGAGCCGCGCCGGTGCGCACATCTTTCCCGCCAGCCTGGTCGCCAGCCAGTTCGAGACGCTCGAATCGCCGGTGGACGAGCCCGGGGTGATCACGGTCGATGCGACCCAGCCCGTGGAGGAACTGGTGGCGCAGGTCAGGCGCGCGCTGTCGGCCGCGCGCGGCTGAGACGCAAGGGCCGGCTCAGATGACTTCCGGCCATTGCGTGTGGAAGAACTCGCCCGCGGGCTTGTCCACGCGCTCGTACGTGTGCGCGCCGAAGAAGTCGCGCTGGGCCTGCAGCAGGTTCGCGCTCAGGCGCTCGGTGCGGTAGCTGTCGTAGTAGGCCAGCGAGGCGCTGAACGCCGGCACCGGAATGCCGTGGCTCACGGCCAGCGCCACCACATCGCGCCAGCTCTGCTGCGTGCGGTTCAGCAGGTCCTTGAAGAACGGGTCGAGCATCAGGTTGCCGAGCCCAGGATCGGCGCGGTAGGCGTCGGTGATGCGGTTCAGGAAGCGCGCGCGGATGATGCAGCCGCCGCGCCAGATCGCGGCGATGCGGCCGAGGTCGAGCTTCCAGTTCTTCTTCTCGCCCATGGTCTTCATGAGGTCGAAGCCCTGCGTGTAGCTGATCACCTTCGAGGCATAGAGCGCGTCGTGCACCTTGGCCACCAGCGCCTTCTTCTCGATCGACAGTTCGGCCTTCGGGCCCTGCAGCAGCTTGCTCGCCGCCACGCGCGACTGCTTTTGCGACGACAGCACGCGCGCCTCGACCGCGGCGTTGATGGTGCTGATGACCACCGCGTTCTC
This sequence comes from uncultured Variovorax sp., assembly GCA_946478645.1. The sequence goes on along the minus strand of CAMLCW010000142.1, from coordinate 10,943 downwards.
GGCCGCATTGATGAGCGTCCATTGTCCCGTGCCCTTCTGGCCGGCCTTGTCGAGAATGAGGTCGATCACCGGCTTTCCGGTTTCGGGGTCTTTCTGCTCGAGCGCCTTTGCGGTGATCTGGATCAGGTAGCTCTGCAGTTCGCCCTCGTTCCACTGGCTGAAGACGGCGGCCATCTCGTCGGTGCTGAAGCCCGCCGCCTTGAACAGGCTGTAGGCCTCGCAGATCAACTGCATGTCGCCGTACTCGATGCCGTTGTGCACCATCTTCACGTAGTGGCCCGCGCCGCCGGGGCCGATGTGGATCACGCAGGGCTCGCCGTTGACCTTGGCGGCGATGCTCTCGAAGATCGGCTTCATCACCTCCCAGGTCGAGAGCGGTCCGCCCGGCATGATCGAGGGGCCCTTGCGCGCGCCTTCCTCGCCGCCTGAGACGCCCGCGCCGACGAAGCGCAGGCCCTCGCCCGCCAGCCAGGCGTCGCGGCGTTCGGTGTCGCTGTAGAGGCTGTTGCCGCCATCGATCACGATGTCGTCCTTGTCGAGCAGCGGAATCAGTTGTTCGATCACCTGGTCCACCGGCGCGCCGGCCTTGACCATGATCTGGACCTTGCGCGGCCTGGCCAGGCTCTGCACGAAGTCTTCGAGCGTCTTCGCGCCCACCACCTTCTTGCCGGGGTTGGCGGCGATGAAGGCCTCCGTGGTGGCCTCGGTGCGGTTGTAAACGCTGACCTGGAAGCCGCGGCTTTCCACGTTCAGCACCAGGTTCTGGCCCATCACGGCCAGGCCGATCAGTCCGAAATCGCTTTTTTTGTCGTTCATGGCCCTTCTTTCGTATGCAGTCGATGTCAAAGGCATTGTGCCGGCGCTGCGGCCGGCCTGCCGGCACGGCACGCGATGCCCACGCGCGGTTCAGGTGCGCGGCAGCAGCGCGTCGAAGACGCGGATCGATGCATAGGCATCGTTGGCCGCGTAGCGGATCTGCGCCGGGGTGAGCTGCCGGTTGGCCCAGTTCGAGGTGGTGGCCTTGCGCGACTTGACGAAGCGCTGGTTAAACACCAGCGCGACGGCGGTCTTCACGCCGACCGACTTGCGGTAGCCGCGGCGGCGGAACTCGTGGTCGATGTCGTAGACCGACTGCGGCTCCACCGCGAGCCGGCGGCGCAGTAGCGCGAGGTCGCTCGACAGGCCGAAGCCGACCTTCTGCAGCGCGGTCGAGGCGACCAGCGCCGCGAGCACCTCGTTGCATTCGGTGCGGTGCAGCTGGAACAGCCATGCGGCCGTGGGCGTGGCGAACTGCACCACGTGCGGCCCGCCCGAGATCTCGTTTTTCGCGAAGGTGGGCTTGGATTCGGTGTCGAAGCCGACCACGCGCGCGTCGAGCAAGGCCGCGGCCGCGCGCTCGGCGTCCTCGCGCGTGGCGACCACCTCGATGCGCGCGAGGTCCAGCCCGTCGAAGGGCGCCAGCAGTGCGATCTGCTCGCGTTCGGGCAGCGGCGGGAGCAGGGCGAGGTCGGGCTTCATCGGGCGGGTGCTTTCTTTTTCTTTTTCTTCGCGGCTGCGGTTTTTCGTGCAGGCTTGGGCGCATGGCCCGATCGCAGCGCGGCCTCGTACGCGCGGCGGCCCCAGACGGCGGCTTCCTCACGGTCTTCGAACAGCTCGGCCGGTGCCTGGCGGTACGACATGGGCGTGGCCTTGCCCTGGCGTTCGTAGGTGAAGGGCGGCAGGCCGAGCCGGTCGAAATGCGCCGCGCTTTCGGCGTCGCACTTGAGGTAGAGCGTGTCCTTGAACACCAGCGCGATCATGCGGCCGTCGTGCCAGACGCCATGGCCGCCGAACATGCGGCGCGTCTCGATGCGGCCGATGGGCTCGAAGGTCTCGTGCAGGCTCTGGACGAAGGCGCTCATGAATGCCTCATGCGCGCAGCGTCTGTGCGTGGTGGGCGATGTGGTCCGCCATGAAGGTCTGGATGAAATAGTAGCCGTGGTCGTAGCCCGCATGACGCCGCAGCGTGAGCGGCTGGCCGGCGGCAAAGCACGCGGCCTCGAAGGCTTCGGGGTGCAGCTGCTCGGCCAGGAATTTGTCGTCCAGGCCCTGGTCGATCAGGATGCCGTGCGGATAGGGCGCGGCGGTCTGCGACTTCATGAGCGCGCTGGCGTCGTGTGCGAGCCACTGCGCACGGTCGCCGCCGGCTTCGCCGAGATAGCCGCCGAAGGCCTTCTCGCCCCACGGGCACTGCGTGGGCGCACAGATCGGTGCAAAGGCCGAGACCGAGCGGAAGCGCCCGGGATGCCGCAGCGCGAGGGTGAGCGCGCCATGGCCGCCCATCGAATGGCCGAAGATGCCGAGCCGCTCGCCGTCGATGGCGAAGTGCTCCGACACCAGCGGCAGCAGCTCTTGCACGATCCAGCTTTCCATGCGCCAGTGGGTGGCCCAGGGCGCTTCGGTGGCGTCGAGGTAGAAGCCGGCGCCGATGCCGAAATCCCAACTGTCGGTGGCACCGGGCAGGCTTTCGGCGGCGCTGCCGCGCGGGCTGGTGTCGGGCGCGATCAGCGCGATGCCAAGGCTCGCGGCCATGCGCTGCGCGCCGGCCTTGACCGCGAAGGTTTCTTCGTTGCAGGTCAGGCCCGCGAGGTAGAGCAGGGCCGGCACGCGCTGCTGCGCGGCCTGCGGCGGCAGGTAGACCGAGAAGCGCATCGGCAGCCCGATCTCGCGCGATGCATGCTGGTAGAAGCCCTGCACGCCGCCAAAGGCGTGGTGCTCGGAAACGGGGGTGAGGGTGTCGGTCATGAAAAAGAAGAAGAATCGGTCTGCAGAAGGGGCACGAGTTCCAGCACGGCATCGGCAAAGATGCGCGGCACTTCCTGCGGCATGTTGTGGCCCACGCCGGGCACGAGCCGGTGCGAGCGCGGGCCGCCGAAGCAGTGCGCATGGGCCGATGCAGCCGCGGGCGGGCGCACGCCATCGTCGGCGCCGTCGAAAGTGATGGCGGGCACGCGGATCACGGGCTGCGCGGCGAGCCGGCGTTCGATGTCGGCGCAGGCCGGTTCGCCCGCGACGAGCCCGAAGCGATGGCGGTACGAATGGATCACCACCTCGACGAAATCGGGGTTATCGAAGGCCGCGGCGCTGCGCTCGAAGGTGGCATCGTCGAAGGCCCAGGTCGGCGACCACAGGCGCCAGAGCAGCCGCGCGAACGCGCGCCGGTCCTTGGCGAGCCCGGCACGGCCGCGCTCGCTGTGGAAGTAGTACTGGTACCAGAGGCTCAGCTCGTTGGCCGGCGTGTCGGGCACCATCGCCTTCGCGATGTTCTGGATGTTGTAGCTGTTGAACGAGACCAGCCCCGCGCAGCGTTCGGGCCAGAGCGCGGCCACCACGCAGGCGGCGCGGCCGCCCCAGTCGTAGCCGGCCAGCACCGCGCGCGGAATGCGCAACGCGTCGAGCAGCGCGAGCAGGTCGGCGCCGAGCGCGGCCTGTTCGCCCGAGCGCGGCGTGGCGTCGCTCAGGAAGCGCGTGGCGCCGTAGCCGCGCAGGTACGGCACGATCGCCCGGCAGCCTTCATCGGCGAGCATCGGTGCCACTTCGGCGTAGGCATGGATGTCGTACGGGAAGCCGTGCATCAGCAGCACCGGCGGGCCGTCGGCCGGGCCGGTCTCGAAGTAGGCGACGTCGAGCACGCCGGCCTGCACGGTGCGCAGCGGTTCCATGCGGTCCATGGCCGGCCCTTTCGCGCTCAGTACAGAACGACGCCGCGGATCGATTCGCCGCGCTTCATGAGGTCGAAGCCCTTGTTGATGTCTTCGAGCGGCATGGTGTGCGTGATCAGGTCGTCGATGTTGATCTTGTTCTCCATGTACCAGTCGACGATCTTCGGCACGTCGGTGCGGCCGCGCGCGCCGCCGAAGGCCGAGCCTTCCCACTTGCGGCCCGTGACGAGCTGGAACGGGCGCGTGCTGATCTCGGCGCCGGCCTCGGCCACGCCGATGATGATGCTGCGGCCCCAGCCCTTGTGCGTGCATTCGAGCGCCTGGCGCATGACCTTGGTGTTGCCGATGCACTCGAAGCTGTAGTCGGCGCCGCCGTCGGTCAGCTGCACGATCGCATCGACCACGTTCTCGGTGTCTTTCGGGTTGATGAAGTGCGTCATGCCGAACTTGCGCGCCATGGCTTCGCGCTCGGGGTTCAGGTCGACGCCGATGATCTTGTCGGCGCCCACCATCTTGGCGCCCTGGATCACGTTCAGGCCGATGCCGCCGAGGCCGAACACCACCACGTTGGCGCCGGCTTCCACCTTGGCGGTGAAGATCACCGCGCCGATGCCGGTGGTCACGCCGCAGCCGATGTAGCAGACCTTGTCGAAGGGCGCGTCCTCGCGGATTTTGGCGAGCGAGATCTCGGGCGCCACGGTGTAGTTGCTGAACGTCGAGGTGCCCATGTAGTGGAAGATGGGCTTGCCGTCGAGGCTGAAGCGCGACGTGGCATCGGGCATCAGGCCCTTGCCCTGCGTGCCGCGGATCAGCTGGCAGAGGTTGGTCTTGCGGCTCAGGCAGAACTTGCACTGGCGGCATTCGGGCGTGTAGAGCGGAATGACGTGGTCGCCCTTCTTGAGCGTGGTCACGCCCGGGCCCACGTCGACCACGATGCCCGCGCCTTCATGGCCGAGGATCGCCGGGAAGATGCCTTCGGGGTCGGCGCCCGAGAGCGTGTAGTAGTCGGTGTGGCAGATGCCGGTGGCCTTGATCTCGACCAGCACCTCGCCGAATTTCGGTCCTTCGAGGTCGACGGTTTCGATGGTCAGGGGCGCGGCGGATTTCCAGGCGACGGCGGCTTTGGTTTTCATGGGCGTTGGGAGGCTTTGGGGGCAAAGGAAAGAGGATAGCGGGGCCTGCGTTCAGGCCAGGCCAGGGGCAAAGATACCCGACATTCCCGCGAAGCCGGGCAGGTGGCGAAAGCGCCAGATCCAGTCGCGCAGCGCCGGATATTCGTCGAGCGCGATGCCGCCTTCGCCCGCCAGCGCGGCATACGGGAAGCAGGCCAGGTCCGCGAGCGTGGCATGTGGGCCGGACAGCCAGGCATCGCCACCGCTGGCTCGCTCGGCCAGGTGGTCGTCGAGCAGGCGAAAGACCGCATGCGCACCGCGTCGGCAGGCGTCGATGTCGAGCTGCGCGTAGCCGAAGACGTCGTGCAGCCGGGCGGCGGAGGCGGTGCGCGTGATCTCGTCGGCGGTGGCGAACCACATCGCGATCTCGCCGCGCAGCCGCGCATCGTCGGGATACCAGCGATGCTTGGTGTCGTAGCGGCTCGCGAGGTAGACGAGGATCGCCTGCGCGTCGCGCAGCACGAAGCCGTCGTCGTCGATCACCGGCAGTTGCCCGAGCGGATTGACGCGCGCCAGGAACGCCGACGACTTGTGCGCGCGCCCCGGATGGAAATCGACCGGCACGCTGCGCCATTCGAGGCCGAGCCAAGCGAGCAGTTGCCGCACCTTGAAGCAATTGCCCGACAGGGCGTAGTCGTACAGCGTGATCATGCCGCCGGCCTCACGCCGAAGCGCATGCCGCGCTCGCGCAGCCAGCGCCGGTAGGTGACCGACGAGGTGTCGCCGCGCGTCGGTGTCTCGGCGCGGCCTTCGAGCGGCATGCGCTTGAAGGCATGGTTCTCGAGGATCGGCTTGTCCTGGCCGAAGATGGTGTGCTGGAACGCGATCAGTTCGGCAGCGCTCGAGCTGTCGTCGAAGCAGGCCAGCAGCGTGTGCGCGATCACATGCTCGTCGTCGATCGGCTGCAGGAACAGCCCGATGGCGTCGAGCACGCCGACCCGGGAACTCGACTTGTAGAGCATGGCCGAGAACGGCTGCATCACGCGGTACTTGTAGAGCACCTCGCTGCCGCTGCCGTCGTGCGCGGCGGAGGCGCGCGGCTGCCAGAAGCGGCAGTCGGTGGCCCAGATCTCGCCGCTGGCCGCATCGACCTGCACCTGGTACTTCGCCACCTCGGTGTGCGGCACGGCGCCGAGGCAGCCCGCATGCACGAAAGGGAAGTGCGCCATGTCGAGGAAGTTCTCGATCACGCGCAGCCCCGACACGGCCACGCCGATGCCGCCGCAGTCGATGAGGCGGCGCCCGGCCTCGCCGTATTCGGGAAAGTCGAACAGTTCGCGCGCGGGCCGGCCGCTCGGGCAGACCCAGACATAACCGTAGCGCGACTGCACCGCGAGCGGCGCTTCGCCGAGGCGGCATTGCACGGCGCCGGCCGCGTCGCGCCAGAGCTGCAGTGTTTCGCCGAGCAGGCGCACGGCATGCGGCCGCGCGGCACTGCAGCCGGCCAGCGCCGAGGCGGGACCGGCGGCAAGCCATTCGTCGAGCATGTTGGGATCGTCGGTGATGAAAGGCATGGCGAGTTCAGGCAGGCTGTGCTGCGGATGGCGGGGCTGCTTCGACGCTGCTGCGCAGTTCGCGCGCGGCGATGTGCAGGTTCTTCATGGCGTCGCTGCCCGGCGCGGCGTCGGTCCAGAGGTGGACGAATGCGAGCTGCGGCCGGGCGTCGAGCACCAGCGCGGCGGTGCGGGCGCCGCCGAGCCTGCCGTGCCAGGCGGCGGTTCCGTCGGTGGTGAAGCCGTGCGCGGCGAGCGCGCGGCGGGCTTCGCCGGCCGGGGCGCGCAGGCCCAGCGTGCGGCAGAACGACCAGCCGGGCGGCACTGCATCGGCGGGCGGCGCGCCGGCCGGCGCCGCATCCGCAAGGTTTACCCACAGCATGCCCGCGGCATCGGCCGCATGGAAGGTTCTGGCGCAGACGCTGGGCGGAACGGCCATCGAGGGATGCGCGGGAATGCGCACGCACTGGCCGCTGCCGGCCGCGTACTGCCAGCCATGGTAGGCACAGGCGAGGCGGTCTCCGCCCACCACTTGGCCGAGCGTGAAGCGTACGCTGCGGTGCGGGCAGCGGTTTTCCCAGGCCTGCGCGGTGCCGTCGGCGGCGCGCCAGAGCGCGAGCTCCTGGCCGCAGGCGAAGCCCGCCACGATGTTGGCGCCCGGCAGCAGCCCGGACGAGGGCGCGACGGGATGCCAGGTCGGAATGTCTGTGCTCATCATGATGCGCGCCACCATAGCGCAAGTCGCGCGGGAGGCGCCGCGCCGATAATGGCGCCCCCGACGCCTGCCATTCCTCCATTCCATCGCCATGAAGAAAATCCTCGTCCTCAACGGCCCCAACCTCAACCTGCTCGGCACCCGCGAGCCCGAGCAATACGGACGCGACACGCTCGCCGACGTCGAGCGCTTGTGCCAGGAGGCCGGCGCGAAGCACGGTGTCGAGATCGAGTGCCGCCAGTCCAACCACGAAGGCGTGCTGATCGACTGGGTCCAGGAAGCGGGCCGCGAAGTGGCCGCGGGCCGCCTGATCGGCGTGGTGATGAATCCGGGTGCCTACACCCACACCTCTGTCGCGCTGCACGACGCGATCAAGGGCGCGAGCGTGCCGCTCATCGAGCTGCACATCTCGAACGTGCATGCGCGCGAGTCGTTCCGCCATCATTCGTACATCTCGCCCGCCGCCAAGGGCATCATCGTGGGGCTGGGCGTGAAGGGCTACGCGCTCGCGATCGCCGCGCTGGCGCAGGGTTGACAAGCCCTTAGTCGAACTGCTTCGGCGCCGCGGCCTTCCAGCTCCGGCTGATGTGGCCGTGCGCGTCGACGCTCTCGAGGTGCACGTCGAAGCCCCAGAGCCGCGCCACGTGCTTGAGCACTTCCTCCGCGTTGTCGTGCAGCGGCAGGCTGTTGCGCTGCGTGTGGCGCAGCGTGAGCGCGCGGTCGCCGCGCATGTTGACGTTCCAGACCTGGATGTCGGGCTCGCGGCTGCCGATGTCGTACTGGCGTGACAGCGATTCGCGCAGTGCCTGGTAGCCGCTGTCGTCATGGATGGCCGAAACCTCGAGCTCGGGGTCGTTCTGGTGGTCGCGGATCGCGAACAGCCGGAAGTCGCGCATCGTCTTCGGGCTCAGGAACTGGCCGACGAAGCTCTCGTCCTTGAAGTTGCGCATCGCATAGTCGAGCGTCTTGACCCAGTCGGTGCCCGCGAAATCGGGGAACCAGCGGCGGTCTTCCTCGTTGGGGTTCTCGCAGATGCGCCGCAGCTCGGTGAACATCGAGAAGCCGAGCGCGTAGGGGTTGATGCCGCTGTAGGCCCGGTGGCCCACCGGTGGCTGGAAGATCACGCCCGTGTGCGAACTCAGCCATTCCATCATGAAGCCGTCGGCGAGCTGGCCGCGGTCGTACATGGTGTTGAGCAACGTGTAGTGCCAGAAGGTGGCCCAGCCCTCGTTCATGACCTGGGTCTGGCGCTGCGGATAGAAGTACTGCGCGATCTTGCGCACGATGCGCACCACCTCGCGCTGCCAGGGTTCGAGCAGCGCGGCGTTCTTCTCGATGAAATAGAGCAGGTTCTCCTGCGGCTCCGGGGGAAAGCGCCGCGACGAATCGGCTTCGGTGGCCTGCTCGCTCCGGCGCGGCAGCGTGCGCCAGAGGTCGTTGACCTGCTGCTGCATGTAGCGCTCGCGCTCGGCGCGCTGCAGGCCCTCCTGCGCGAGCGAACGCTTCTGCGGCCGGCGATAGCGGTCGACGCCGTAGTTCATGAGCGCGTGGCACGAATCGAGCAGTTGCTCGACCGCGTCGAGGCCGTGGCGCTCCTCGCATTCGGCGATGTAGTGGCGGGCGTAGACGAGGTAGTCGATGATCGACGACGCGTCGGTCCACATGCGGAACAGGTAGTTGCCCTTGAAGAAGCTGTTGTGCCCGTAGGCCGCATGCGCGATCACGAGCGCCTGCATAGCCATGGAGTTCTCCTCCATCAGGTAGGCGATGCAGGGGTCGGAGTTGATGACGATCTCGTAGGCCAGGCCCATGTGGCCGCGGCGGTAGTTCTTTTCGGTGGCGATGAACTGCTTGCCGTAGGACCAGTGGCGATAGATCATGGGCATGCCGACGCTCGCGTAGGCATCCATCATCTGCTCGGCCGTGATCACCTCGAGCTGGTTCGGGTACACGTCGAGGCCGTAGCTGCGCGCGGTCTTCGCGATCTCGGCGTGGTAGGTCTCGATGAGTTCGAAGGTCCAGTCCGAGGGGCTGGGCAGGCGTTCGAGCCGCGCCTGTGGAGGGTGGTCGAATGCGGTGGTCATGCGGTGGCTCCCTCCTTCTTGAAGAGCTCGCGGAACACCGGGTAGATGTCCCGCGCCTCCGACACCTTGCGCATTGCGAAGTTGGGTTCGATGCCCTGGAGCTGCGCGTATTCCTGCCACAGGTTCTGCTCGGTCTCGGCGACCTGCACATAGGCGTAGTAGCGCACCACCGGCAGAATGTTCTCGACCAGCAGCTGGCGGCAGCGCCCGCTGTCCTGGTGCCAGTTGTCGCCGTCGCTGGCCTGCGCGCCGTAGATGTTCCACTCGCCGCTCGGATAGCGCGCCTTGACGATCTCGTCCATCAGCACCAGCGCGCTCGACACCACGGTGCCGCCGGTTTCGGTGGCATGGAAGAACTCGTCCTCGCTCACTTCCTGCGCCTGCGTGTGGTGGCGCAGGAACACGAGGTCGATGGTCTCGTAGTGGCGCGTGAGGAACATGTAGAGCAGCATGAAGAAGCGCTTGGACATGTCCTTGCGCGCCTCGTCCATCGAGCCCGACACGTCCATGAGGCAGAACATCACGGCCTTGGCGCTCGGCACCGGCGTCTTCACGCGGTTGCGGTAGCGCAGATCGATGGGGTCGATGTAGGGCACGTGCCGCATGCTGCGGCGCAGCTCGGCGATGCGTTCCTCGGTCTCGCGGATCTCGGTCTGGATGAAGGCCTGCGCCGCCTGAGGATGCGCCAAGAGGTGGGCAAGGTGCGCCTCGAGCCGCTTGAGCTCCTTGCGAGGTTCGCCGCCAAGCGCGATGCGGCGGGCCAGCGCGCCGCGCATCGAGCGCACCACGTGCAGGTTGTTGGGCGTGCCATCGTTGGTGAAGCCCGCGCGGTGGCTCTTCCATTCGGGCACATCGGCGATCTGCGTGCGCACCAGGTGCGGCAGCGCGAGGTCGTCGAAGAAGACGCGCATGAACTCTTCGCGCGTGAGGCGGAACACGAAATCGTCGTTGCCCTCGCCGCCGTCGCCGGCCTCGCCGCTGCCCGAGCCGCCGCCGCCTTGGCCTTCGGGCCGCGCGATGCGGTCGCCCTTGACGTATTCCTGGTTGCCCGGGTGAACGTACTCGCGGTCGCCGCCCGGCGCATGGCCGAACACCGGCTCGGACACGTCGCGGCGCGGCAGGGTCACGTCCTCGCCCTGTTCCAGTTCGCGGATGTTGCGTCCGCTCACCGCGCGCCGCACGGCCTCCTGGATCTGCCCGCGGTAGCGGCGCAGAAAGCGCTCCCTGTTGCCGATGGACTTGTTCTTGCCCGAGAGCCGGCGGTCGATGATCTGCTGCAGGATGGCCACGATGATGTCAACGCTCCTTGCAAAAAGGGGCGGAGCTCGCGCTCCGCCGCGATGGACGGTCGCTATGAACTCTTGCGCACGCGGAGATACCACTCGCAGAGCAGGCGCACCTGCTTGGCCGTGTAACCCTTCTCGACCATGCGCGTGACGAAGTCCTCGTGCTTCTTCTGTTCTTCGGCACTGCTCTTGGTGTTGAAGCTGATGACCGGCAGCAGGTCCTCGGTGTTGGAGAACATCTTCTTCTCGATCACCGTGCGCAGCTTCTCGTAGCTGGTCCACACCGGGTTCTTGCCGGCGTTGTTGGCGCGCGCGCGCAGCACGAAGTTGACGATCTCGTTGCGGAAGTCCTTGGGGTTGGACAACCCCGCGGGCTTCTCGATCTTCTCGAGCTCGGCGTTCAGGGCGGCGCGGTCGAAGATCTCGCCGGTGTCGGTGTCGCGGAACTCCTGGTCCTGGATCCAGAAGTCGGCGTAGGTGACGTAGCGGTCG
>CAMLCW010000141.1 GCA_946478645.1 uncultured Variovorax sp. | reverse complement strand
GCAGGGTGCCCAGCTACCTGGGCTCGAGCTTCGCCTTCATCGGCGTGGTGATCGCGGCGAGCGGCTACGCGGGCAAGGGGCCGAACGCCAACATCGCGGTGGCGCTCGGCGGCATCGTGGCCTGCGGGGTGGTCTACATCGTGATCGGCGCGATCGTGCAGGCCATCGGCACGGGCTGGATCGAACGCTTCATGCCGCCGGTGGTGACGGGCGCGGTGGTGGCGGTGATCGGGCTCAACCTCGCCAACGTGCCGATCAAGAACATGGCGGCCGGCAACTTCGACGCCTGGATGCAGGCCGTGACCTTTCTCTGCGTGGGCCTGGTCGCGGTGTTCACGCGCGGCATGCTGCAGCGGCTCCTGATCCTGGTCGGGCTGATCCTCGCGACCGTGGTCTATGCGGTGCTGACCAACGGCATGGGCCTGGGCAAGCCGGTGGACCTGAGCGGCATCGCCAACGCGGCCTGGTTCGGCCTGCCGACCTTCACCGCGCCGGTGTTCAGCGCCAACGCGATGTTGCTGATCGCGCCGGTGGCCATCATCCTCGTGGCCGAGAACCTCGGGCACCTGAAGGCCGTGACCGCCATGACCGGGCGCAACCTCGACCCCTACATGGGCCGCGCCTTCATCGGCGACGGCATCGCCACCGTGGTGAGCGGCGCCGCGGGCGGCACGGGCGTGACCACCTATGCCGAGAACATCGGCGTGATGGCGGCCACGCGCATCTACTCGACGGCGGTGTTCGTGGTGGCGGCGCTGATCGCGCTGGTGCTGGGCTTCAGCCCCAAGTTCGGCGCGCTGATCCAGGCCATTCCGCTGCCGGTGATGGGCGGCGTCAGCATCGTGGTGTTCGGCCTCATCGCCATCGCGGGTGCCAAGATCTGGGTCGACAACAAGGTCGACTTCTCGCAGAACAAGAACCTGATCGTGGCCGCGATCACGCTGATCATCGGCACCGGCGACTTCACGCTGAAGTTCGGCGACTTCGCGCTCGGCGGCATCGGTACCGCCACTTTCGGCGCGATCATCCTCTACGCACTTCTAGGGCGATCGCGCAACGCCTGAACGTGGACGCCCCCCGAAGCGCCTGCGGCGCCTCCCCCCACTGGGGGGCGCACCCGGCGGCCGGGCAGAGCCCGATCCGCGGGTGCCCACGTGCAGACCGGTTGCCTCCCTTTCCCCGCGCAATAAAGTGCAACGCAGTGAAAGAAATGTTGTCCCACGGGCCCCATGAGGGGCCCGGCGACGGGCTCGAACCCTTCGCCCGTTAGACTTCAACGCTTTTCGCACCGACGTTTTCCAATGGCCGATGTCTCCGCCGCGCGCACCAAGGCGGTTTTCGAATTCAAGAGCGCCACGCTGCCGCTCATCGCAGTGATCCTCAAGACGTCCGACCTGGGCGTGCTGGCCGAGGCGCTCGATGCGCAGTTGGCCGACTCCCCCGACTTCTTCGACCAGGAGCCCGTGGTCATCGACCTTTCGCTGCTCCAGGAAGAGGAACAGGACGGCGCCCGGGCGCACGTCATCGACTTTGCCGCGCTGCGCAACCTGCTCGCGCGCCACCAGACGCAGCCGATCGCGGTGCGCGGCGGCAGCGACGCGCAGAACGCGGCCGCGCGCGCCGCCGGCCTCTCGCTGACCACCATGCCGGTGGCGCCGGCGCCGCGCAGCCCCGCGCCGCCGGCGCCTGCCAGCGCCCCCGCGAGCGCGGCGCCGCAGATCGTGCGCGAGGTGCCGGTGCCCGCCAACGGTACGCTGCTGATCGACAAGCCGCTGCGCTCGGGCCAGCAGGTGTACGCACGCGGCGGCGACGTGGTGGTGACGGCGGTGGTGAGCTTCGGTGCGGAAGTCATCGCCGACGGCAACGTGCACGTCTATGCGCCGCTGCGCGGCAAGGCCATCGCCGGCGCGCGCGGCAACACCGAGGCGCGGATCTTCTCGACCTGCATGGAGGCGCAGCTGGTCGCCATCGCGGGCATCTACCGCACCAACGAAGTGCCGCTGCCGGAGCCCGTGCTCGGCAAGGCGGCCCAGGTGCGGCTGGACGGCCAGAAGCTGGCGATCGATGCGATTCCGTAAGCCGGACACGCAGCGCCGACAATCGACAAACGAACGAACAACCGAATCGAAATAGAAGGAATGGGAATGGCCAAAATTGTGGTGGTGACCTCGGGCAAGGGCGGCGTCGGCAAGACCACGACGAGCGCCAGCTTCGCGTCGGGCCTGGCGCTCGCAGGCAAGAAGACGGCCGTGATCGACTTCGACGTGGGCCTGCGCAACCTCGACCTGATCATGGGCTGCGAGCGGCGCGTGGTGTACGACCTGATCAACGTGATCCAGGGCGAGGCCAACCTGAGCCAGGCGCTGATCAAGGACAAGCAGTGCGACAACCTGTTCGTGCTCGCGGCCTCGCAGACGCGCGACAAGGAAGCGCTCACGCAGGAAGGCGTCGAGAAGGTGCTGGCCGACCTGGCCGCGATGGACTTCGACTACATCGTCTGCGATTCGCCCGCGGGCATCGAGACCGGCGCGATGATGGCCATGCACTTCGCCGACGAGGCGCTGATCGTGACCAATCCCGAGGTGTCCTCGGTGCGCGACTCCGACCGCATCCTCGGCATGCTCAGCAGCAAGACCAAGCGCGCGAAGGAAGGCGGCGATCCGATCAAGGAGCACCTGCTGATCACCCGCTACAACCCCAACCGCGTGGCCGGCGGCCAGATGCTCTCGCTGGAAGACATCCAGGACATCCTGCGCATCAAGCTGATCGGCGTGATCCCCGAGTCGGAAACTGTGCTGCAGGCCTCGAACCAGGGCATTCCCGCGATCCACGACAAGGACACCGACGTGGCCAAGGCCTACAGCGACGTGGTGGCGCGCTTCCTGGGCGAAGACCGCCCGATGCGCTTCGTCGACGCGGAAAAGCCCGGCTTCTTCAAGCGAATCTTCGGAGGCAAGTAGGCCATGTCCTTTTTCTCGTTCCTGCTCGGCGAAAAGAAGAAGACGGCCAGCGTCGCCAAGGAGCGGCTGCAGATCATCCTCGCGCACGAGCGGTCCAGCCTCAGCGGCAAGCGGCGCCCCGACTACCTGCCCGACCTCCAGCGCGAGCTGATGGCCGTGATCTCGAAGTACGTGTCGATCAACGCCGAGGACATCAAGGTCCACCTGGAGAAGCAGGACGACCTCGAGGTGCTCGACATCAAGATCGAGCTGCCCGATCCCTCTCCCACGGCCGCGCGCTGAGCCCGGTCAGGCGCGCGAGACGAAGCGCGCCACCTGGTGCACCACGGCCTCGTCCTTGAGGATGCGGCGGTGCCCCAGCCCCTCGGTCGCGACGAGCTGCGCGTGCGCGATCGCATCGCGGTAGGCCTCGGCGTCGGCAAAGCGGTTCACGCGGTCGTCGCGGTCATGCACGATCAAGGTCGGCTGCGCGATGCGCGGGCCCACCGCCGCGGGCTCGAGCTGCTGCATCAGCACCCCTTCGCGCGCTTCGAACCGCCGCTGCATCGCCGATCGCGTGGCCTCGCTCAGGCCAAAGGTGTGCGCGAAGTAGCGCGTGTATTCGCGCGGCGACGCGGGCGGCGCCAGCAGCACCAGCCGCTCGACCGCCAACCCCTGGGCCGCCGCGAGGCCGAGCGCATTGGCGCCCAGTGAATGCGCCACCGCGGCGCGCAGCGCATGGCCGTCGGCCGCGAGCCGGGCCCCGGCATAGGCGATGGCGCGCGCGAACTGCGGCGAGTTGCTCATGGTGCCTGCGCTCCTGCCGTGCGCAGGCAGTTCGAGCAGCACCGGGCGCAGGCCCGCAGCGGCCACCGCGTCGGCGAGTGCCAGCAGCTGCCCCGCATGGCCGCCCCAGCCGTGCACCAGCAGCACCAGCGGCGCCGATTCGGCCGCCGAATCCTGCGCGGCCAGGTGGTAGATGCCGAGGCTCGCATCCTCGAAGGTCCAGCCCTCGCGCCGCCAGCCCGCGCCGGGCGCCTGGCCGCGGTAGAGCCACTTGGGCGGCAGCGGCGTGCCGAACAGGCGGTAGGCCGCGCGCACGCCGAGCGCGGGCCAGAGCCGCTGCGACGCGGTCAGGCCGAAGCGCAGCGCACGCAGCGTGCGGCCCGGGCGGTAGTAGTTCGACTGCGCGGCATGCGCAGCCGCGGAAGAGGTGGTGGTGCTCGTCATGCAGGGGCTCCCGGGCTCAGTACCAGACCCAGTCTTCGTTGCTGCGCGGCAGGCTCCGCAGCGCATCGCGGACGGCTTCGGTGCCGATGGCGCCGGCATAGACGGCCAGGCAGAGGGCAATGATCAGCATGGTGCTTCTCCTTTTTATCGCACGGTTGTGCGAAATTCGATCAAAGAAAGACGAGACGAAAGCACCCTGCCCCGTGGCTCAGGCGCGGTAGCTGGAAAGAAGCCGCTGCCAGGTTCGCGTGGCGCGGTCGGCGGCCTGTGCATCGCGCAGGAAGCGCGCGTCGTGCAGCAGGCCGATGATGATGGCGTTGAGTTCGCTGACCACCTGTGCGGCATCGGTGTCGGCGCGCAGCTCGCCGCTGTCGACGGCCTGCAGCACGGTGCGCCGCAGTGCCGCGCGCCAGCGCGTGATCTCGTCGAACAGCAGGTCGCGCAGTTCGCCCTCGCGGTCGTCGAACTCGAACGCACCCGCGGTGTAGATGCATCCGGTTTCCGCCTCGACGTCGCGGATGCGCGCGATCCAGCGCTCGACGATGTCTTCGAGCCGCGCGAGACCTTTGGGCTTCTGCATGGCCGGCACGAACACGTCGGCCAGGAAACGGCGGCCGTATTCCTCGATCACGGCCTTCTGCAGCGCCTCGCGCGATCCCACGCGCGAGAACACGCCGCTCTTGGACAAGGCGAGCCGGTTCGCGACCGCCTGCAGCGTGATCGCCTCGAGGCCCTCGGCCAGCGCGAGGTCGACCGCCGCGCCGACGATGGCGGTGCGGGTCAGTTCGGCCTTTTGGGTCTTCGCGTCCATGGCATTACTTTAGCACTGTCGTGCGAAATTGCAAGAAGGCCGTCGGAGCCGCTCCAGCAGGCCCTCAGGCACGGAATCGATGCGCCGGGGTCACAGCTTCAAAAAGAAGCATGCAGCTTCACACAGGGAGCGTACATTCGGACTAATTCCTTGGCTTTCCCGGAACGGATCAGCAATGGCATCTATCCAGCAGCAGCAGATACAGCAGGCAAGGGCCCAGAGGGCCGCCAATGCCGCCGAACAGCGCGAACGACTCCGGCGGGCGCTGCCCGCCACCGTGGAACTGCTGCAGAGCCGCCAGGCCGACCGCATCGACGACCGCGACATCGACGCCTACGTGAACCTGAACTGGCTCGAATGGCATGGCGGCGGGCTGCGGCTCACCATCACGGGCCGCAACGTCTGCGCCCAGTCGCTGCCCACCGTCGCGGCCTGAACGCCCACGCGGCACCGCCTCAACGAAAAAACCGCCGCAGGATGCCTGCGGCGGTCTTGTCGCGTGGGTGCGCGAAGGGCGGCGTCGCCGGAATTGCCCGGTTACTGGTTGCCCACGATGATCTGCGCGATCAGGCCGGTGGCGATGGCGGCGAGCACGTAGTCGCCGCCCACGCCCACCCACTGGTAGCCGCGCGGCGGCTGCTGCAGGCGGTAGGCGCGCCAGTCGTTCACCACGTAGTTGCGGCCGCGGTATTGGGGCGGCACGCGCCCGCCGCGGCGCCACTCGGCGTGCGGATGCGGATGGCCGGGACGGTCGAAGTGGCGGCCCGGGCGATTGTCGTCACGGTCCCAGCCGCGGCCGCCGCGGCGGTTGTCGTAGCGGTCCTGGCCATGGCCGCGGTCGCGCTGCTCGTAGCGGTTGTGGCCGTCGCGGCGATCGCGGTCATGGCCGCCGTGGCCCCGGTCCTGCGCGAAGGCACTTCCCGCTGCCATGCACATCGCGAGTGCCGCCGCCGCAGCGGTGGCCATGCGCTTTGAATTGATGATCATCTGGAACTCCTTCATGCGTTGTTGACGGGTTCCATTCTGAGTGGCGCTTGTGTCTGGCCCGAGCGCATCCGGTCGCGGCGAGGTGAAATACCGTAAGCGCAAGTATCCGGGCGGCGTGCCGTCCTTCATGGAAGGCGTTTAAGCTCGCGCACGCACATCCCACACACATGCAGCGACGACACCTTCTCCACCTGTTGGGCGCCTTGCCCGCCACCGCCCTGCTCGCCGCCTGCGGCAGGCGCAAGGCCGCCACCGCCGCGCTCGCGCCCGATGCGCGGGTGCTGGCGATCGGCGACAGCCTGACCTTCGGCCACGGCGCCGCGCCGCAGGCCGGCTGGCCCGCGAGGCTGGCGGAGCTCACGGGCTGGCAGGTCGAGAACGCGGGGATCAACGGCGACACTTCCGCCGGCGCGCTCGCGCGCCTGCCCGCGCTGCTGGCGGGCGAACCCTACGACGCGATCCTGATCGGCATCGGCGGCAATGACATGCTGCGCGGCGTGCCGCCCGCCGCGACGCGCGACAACCTCGCGGCGCTCGTCGACCAGGCGCGTGCGCACACGCCGCATGTGGCGCTGTTGGCCACGCCCGCGCCCGACGCGATGCGCGCGGCGATCGGCGCGCTGAGCGATGCACCGTTCTATGCAGAGGTGGCGCAGGCGCAGCAGGTGCTGCTCATCGCCGACGTGTATTCGGAAGTGCTGTCGGACGCAGCGCTGCGCGCCGACCGCATCCATGCCAATGCAGAAGGCTATGCGCGCATTGCCCAGCGGCTCGCCGAGCGGCTCGCGGCGGCGGGCTGGCGCTGAGCTGCCGCGCGCGCCTCAACCCGCCTGCAGCAGGTCGACGTAGGCGCCCTCGACGAGCTGGCCGGCATCGATGCCCAGTTGCGCCATGAGCGCATGCGCTTCGGCAACGCCGGCTTCGTCGGCCTCGCCGTCTTCGAGCACCACTTCGAGTTCGAGGAACTCGCCGAGGCCTTCGACACGGTCGAGGTGCACACGCGTGCGGCCCACGATGAACAGCAGCCGCTGCTTGCGCACACGGCCGGCCTGGCCCCAGGCGAGCGCGAGCGATTCGCGCAGTGCATCGGGCGTGGTGGTGGGCGAGATCAGGTAGAACGACGCTTTCGGACCGCTGCTGTTCGGTCGGCGATAGAAGATCAGCTCCGCGCGGTCGGGCGCGAAGGTGCGCAGCTTGAGCCGGTCGGCGCCGTCGTGGCAGCGGAAAAAGGTGTCGTCCTGCGCGATCTCGACCGGGCCCTGGTCGGCCAGCCGCGCCGCCAGCTGCGCCACGCGCTCGATGCTGTCGATGCGGGCCTTGACCTCGATGTTTCTCGCCATCAGGGCATCAGGGCGCCGCGCCCTGCGGGCCGACCGGCGGCGGCGCAGCATGGCCGCTCGAGCCCGGCGCGAGCTTGCGGCCGAAGGCCTCGCCCACGCGGCGCACGGGCCTGCTGGCCTTCTCCGAGACGTTGTTGACGCCGCGCCGCGTGGCGTTCTCGGCCCGGTCGATGCCACGGCCGGCCGCGTTGGTGCCGCGCTGCACGCTGTTGACCACCTTGCTGCCCTGCGGCGGCGGCTTGAGCGTCTGTGCGCGCTGTGCACGGGGCGGGTTGTCGGCGCTCTGCGCCTGCGCCGCCATGGCGGGCAGCAGCAACAGCAGCGCGGCCGCCAGCGCGCAGGCCGGACCGCGGATCGTCGTCGATGGTGTTCGGGTCTTCGTCATGAGGAACCTCCTTGTTCATCAGCGAGCGCGGCGGCGCCGGCACGCGCCATGCGCTCGCTCTTCCAGTAGACGTCGTCGCCGCCGTTCATGCGATTGAGCACGCGCGCGAGCACGAAGAGCAGGTCGCTGAGCCGGTTGAGGTACTGGCGCGGCGCGTCGTTGAGCTGTTCCACGGCGCCGAGCGCCACCACGGCGCGCTCGGCCCGGCGCGCCACCGTGCGGCACACATGCGCGAGCGAGGCCGCGCGCGTGCCCGCGGGCAGGATGAATTCGGCCAGCCGCGGCAGCACGGCATTGTGCTGGGCGAGCGCGTCGTCGAGCTGCAGCAGTGCCTCGGGCTTGAGCAGCGTGAAGCCCGGCATCGACAGCTCGCCGCCCAGGTTGAAGAGCTGGTGCTGCACGTCCACGAGCAGTTCGCGCACGGGCTCGGGCATGGGCTCGCAGAGCAGCACGCCGATCTGCGAATTGAGCTCGTCCACGTCGCCCATCGCATGCACGCGCAGATGGTCCTTGGGCACGCGCGTGTTGTCGCCGAGGCCGGTGGTCCCGTCGTCGCCGGTGCGGGTGGCGATCTGCGAGAGTCGGTTGCCCATGGTTGTCGTTCCTGCGGTTCGTTGGGTGGATGGCGCTTGCTGAAGCGCATTATGGTGCGTGCTCCGTAAAATGGCCGGTCCTGCCCCCCGCCCCCATTCTTAGATCCAGGAGACCGCGATGAACGCCCCGACCACCCCCTCGCACCTGTTGCCGGCGCTTCATCTGCGCGACGTGCCCGAAGCCCTGATCGAGGCGCTGAAGACGCGCTTCGGCGCCAACTGCTCCACCGCCATGGCGGTGCGCACGCAGCACGGGCGCGACGAGTCCTCATTCGATGCGCCGCCGCCTTCGGCCGTGGTCTTCGCGGAGAGCACGCTGGACGTGGCCGACGCGGTGAAGCTCGCGGCCGAGCACAGCGTGCCGGTCATTCCCTTCGGCGTGGGCTCCTCGCTCGAAGGACACCTGCTCGCGGTGCAGGGCGGCATCAGCATCGACGTCTCGCGCATGAACCGCGTGCTGTCGGTCAACGCCGACGACCTCACGGTGACGGTGCAGCCCGGCGTCACGCGCAAGCAGCTCAACGAGGAGATCAAGAGCACGGGCCTGTTCTTCCCGATCGACCCGGGCGCCGACGCCTCCATCGGCGGCATGACCGCCACGCGCGCGAGCGGCACGAACGCGGTGCGCTACGGCACCATGCGCGAGAACGTGCTCGCGCTCGAAGTGGTGACGGCCAGCGGCGAGGTGATCCGCACCGGCACGCGCGCGAAGAAGTCGTCGGCCGGCTACGACCTGACCCGCCTGATGGTGGGCAGCGAAGGCACGCTGGGCGTGGTGAGCGAGATCACGCTGCGCATCTATCCGCTGCCTGAGGCGGTGTCGGCCGCGATCTGCTCGTTCCCGAGCATCGAGGCCGCGGTGCGCACCACCATCGAGACCATCCAGCTCGGCGTGCCGATCGCGCGCGTGGAGCTGATCGACGTGAACACGGTGCGCATGGTCAACGCCTACGCCAAGCTGGGCCTGCGCGAAGAACCGATGCTGCTGATGGAGTTCCATGGCTCGCCCGCGGGCGTGAAGGAACAGGCCGAGACGGTGCAGGAGCTCGCGAGCGGCCATGGCGGCAATGCCTTCGAATGGGCCAGCACGCCCGAGGAGCGCACCCGCCTCTGGACCGCGCGGCACAACGCCTATTTCGCGGCCGTGCAGTCGCGCCCGGGCTGCCGCGTGATCTCCACCGACACCTGCGTGCCGATCTCGCGCCTGGCCGACTGCCTGCTCGACTCGGTGGCCGAGGCCGACGCGAGCGGCATCCCCTACTTTCTCGTCGGCCATGTCGGCGACGGCAACTTCCACTTCGGCTACCTGCTCGACCCGAACATCCCCGAAGAACGCGTGAAGGCTGAGGCGCTGAACCATTCGCTGGTGAGCCGCGCGCTCGCGCTCGAAGGCACCTGCACCGGCGAGCACGGCGTGGGGTTGCACAAGATGGACTTCCTCGTGACCGAAGCCGGTGTCGGCGCGATCGACATGATGCGCACGATCAAGCGTGCGCTCGATCCGAAGAACATCATGAATCCGGGGAAGATCTTCAGTCTCTGATCCACCCCGGGGTCTGCACGGCTACCTGCGGCGCCGCGCCGGCGCCGGCTGCTCGGCCGGCACATAGGTCTGCGATGGCGCCGCACCGCCATCCACGCCCAGCCGGCCGCCGCCGCCGAGGCCCTGGCCGCGCACGGTCTGCGCCTTGTAGTTGCGCAGCGAACGAACCATCTGGTTGAAGGCGTCCATGAAGGCCGCCGCGATCACCTTGCCCTGCGCAGTGTTGGTGTAGCCGCCAAGGCCGCCTGCACCACGCGAGCCGCCGAGGCCGCCAAAGCCGCCGAAGTCGGTCTTGGAGGCGCTGCCTTCCGAAGCGGCCACCTGCACGCCCGAGCGGTTGTCGATCAGCGTCAGGAGCGCTGACGCTTCCTTGGTCTGCAGGCTGCCGCCGACCGCCGCCAGCGCACGGCCGCGCCCGCCGCCCACGAGGCCGCCGAGCGCGCCGCCGATGCCGCCCGCGTCGCTGTTGCTGAAAACGATCTCGGGCGAAAGGCCGTAGTCCGAAGCCACCATCTGGCCGCGGCCGAAATTGCTGCCGCTGCGCATCTCGCCCGACTGCATGAGCGCGCGCTCGCGCGTCATGGCGTTCATGCCGGGCGCGCTGCGCTCGACCACCACGAAGCAGTTCGATTGCTGCACCAGCAGGCGCAGCAGGTTGGAGGTGGGCGGCAGGCGGTATTCGCCCGTGAGCACGGTGTACCAGCCGGCATTGACGTTCTCGATCAGCGAAACCGTGCCGAGCGGCGCTTCGCAGCGCTCGAGCTGGCCGCTCTCGCCCGAAGTGGCCGAGCCCGCGGCGCTGCCGGTGGCCATGGTCTTGGCCGACGAACTGCCCATTTGCATGTCCGTGGTTGCGCAACCGCCCAGAACCAGCGCGGCCGCGGCGATGCCGGTGAACCTGGTGAACTTCATGATGGCTTCCTCTCTCCGTGAGCCGGGTACAGCTGTAAACGGAGGAGGATACGGGCGCCAAAGCACCCGCGGCAATCCGGCGAAAGGCCGGTGCGCCGGCGGCAGGCGCCTATGCCGTTCGGCGGATGCGCTCGATGAGTCCGTTCAGCGCCTCGATGGAGCCGAAATGGACCACCAGCTCGCCGCTCTCCTCGACCTTGCCGCCGCGCTTGCTGCGCTTCTTGATGCGCACCTCGACCTCGGCGGTCAGCAGGTCGGCCAGTTCTTCTTCGACGCGCTGCAGGTCGCGCGACTTTTCGGCGTCGTTGCTGCGCCGCGACGGCGTGAGCGTGAACTCGGCGGCCAGCTTCTTCACCAGGGCCTCGGCCTCGCGCACCGACATCTTCTTGGCCGCGATCTGGTTGGCGGCCGTGATCTGCGTGCCGCGGTCGAGCGAGAGCAGTGCGCGTGCATGCCCCATGTCGATGTCGCCGGCCATCAGCATCTGCTGCGCAGGCTCGGCCAGGTTCAGCAGGCGCAGCAGGTTGCTGGCCGCGCTGCGCGAGCGGCCCACGGCCTGCGCCGCTTGTTCGTGAGTGAGCCCAAACTCTGCAACCAGACGTTGCAGGCCTTGCGCCTCTTCGAGCGGATTGAGGTCTTCGCGCTGGATGTTCTCGATCAGCGACATGGCCGCCGCGGCCTCGTTGGGCACATCGCGCACGAGCACGGGCACGCGGTCGAGGCCCGCGAGCTTGGCGGCGCGGAAACGGCGCTCGCCCGCGATGATCTCGTACTCGGCGTTCTTGGCCGCGGCCGATTCCGCATCGAGGCGGCGCACCAGGATGGGCTGCATGATGCCCTGGGCCTTGATGCTTTCCGCCAGTTCGTAGAGCGCGCCTTCGTCCATGCGGGTGCGCGGCTGGTAGACGCCGGCCACCATCTGGTCGAGCATCAGCGTGTGCGGCGCCTGCGCGGCACCGCCCTCGCCCGCACCGGCGGTGTCGGTCGGCGAAGGTGCGGCCGTCGGGCCGAGCAGTGCTTCGAGGCCGCGCCCGAGTCCCTTGGGTTTCTTGGTCGCCATCAGTGCGTGTCTTTCGAGAGGTCGTTCAGGAGGTGCCGGCCCGCGGCCCAGTCGCCCAGGCCGGATTCGGCATTCAGGTGGCCGCCGGGGCCGGCGTCGACGAAGCGTGCGCCCCAGTCGGTGGCCAGCTGGCGCGAGCGTGCAGCATCGCAGTAGGGATCGTCATTGGCGGCGATCAGCACGGCCTTGAAAGGCAGCGGCTGGCGCACGATCGGCGCCCAGCCCGGGATCAGCTGGCGCAGGTCGTCGCGCTCGAGGTCGCCCGGCGCCACCAGCAGCGCGCCGCGCACCTTGTGCGTGTGGCGCGAATGCGCAGCCCATGCGGCGACGAGGATGCAGCCCAGGCTGTGCGCCGCAAACACCACCGGGCCCGGGGCGGCCAGCACTTCTTCCTCGAGCCGTGCGGACCAGTCGCCGCGCAGCGGCCGCATCCACTCGTGCTGCTCGACGCGGCGGTCGCCGTG
>CAMLCW010000140.1 GCA_946478645.1 uncultured Variovorax sp. | reverse complement strand
GCGCACCTTCTGCAGGAACGGCGCGAAGTCGGGGTTGCGCAGCGGCACGCGCAGCTTCTCGATCACCTTGCCGCCGTTGAGCTGGAAGCGCTCGGTGAAGAACTTCTCGGCGTCGTTGCCGGGACCGTAGTCGGCCACCAGCGTGACCACCGTCTTCACGCCGTTCTTCGGCGCCCAGTCGCCCATCGCGACCGACACCTGCGGCAGCGTGAAGCTGGTGCGCACGACGTACGGCGACGCTTCGGTGATGCTCGACGTGGCGGCGGCCATCACCACCTGCGGCGTCTTCGACTGGGTGGCGAGCGGCGCGGCCGCGAGCGCGGCCGGCGTCACGCCGAAGCCCGCGATCACGTTCACCTTGTCGTTGACGATGAGCTCCTGCGCCAGGCGCTTGGTCACGTCGGGCGTGGCCACGTCGTCCTTGACGATGAGTTCGATCTTCTTGCCCGCGACGGTGTCGCCATGCTGGGCCATGTAGAGTCGCGCCGCGGCCTCGATCTGGCGGCCGGTGGAGGCCTGCTGCCCGGTCATGGGCAGGATCAGCCCGATCTTGAAGGTATTGCCTTGCGCGGTTGCGAGCGACATGGAAAACGCGAGCGCCGTCAGGGCCGCGGTCTGGAGGATGTGGCGTCTTTTCATGGGTTTCCTTCGAGAGACGAGATGGCGAAAATCGCGCTATTTTGTGCACTTTGCAACAGATCGCGGAGCAGGCATTCACCTAGGCGCCGCACCGCCGGCTGCTTTGTGCGCGATGAACGAACCGGCTGCGCGATCATCGCGCAACCGGGCTCCGCAGTGCCGCTCAGCAGTCGGGCCGGTACGAGGAGTCGAGCGTGATCGAGCCGACCGCCCGCGAGACGCAGGCGCAGATCCGCGTCGTGGCCTGCTTCTCGTGCTCGCTCAGGAACACGTCGCGGTGGTCGACCTCGCCGTCCACCGCCAGCACGTCCATCGCGCACAGCCCGCACTCGCCGCGCCTGCAGTCCGAGAGCGTCTCGACGCCGGCCGCCTCGAGCGCCTCGAGCAGCGTGCAGTCGGGCGCCACGGTGATCGCCAGGTCGTGCCGCGGCACGCGCACCTCGAAGGCCTGCGCGGCCAGCCGGCCGCTGCTGCCGAAGGTTTCGAAGCGCAGGTCGGCCGGCGCGCGGCCCGCGGCCTGCCAGGCACGCTTCACGGCTTCGAGCATCGGCACCGGGCCGCAGGTGTAGAGCTGTCCGCCGGTCGGCAGCGCGGCGATGGCGCGCGCGAAGTCGATCGGCGCAGCGCCTTCATGCAGCACCAGCGCGTCGCCGAGCGCCTCGCGCAGCCGCTCGCCGTATGCGAACTCGCCCGCATGCCGGGCGCCGTACAGCATGGTGAGCGGCACGCCGGTGCTGCGCGCCACCGCGGCCAGCCGCTCGGCCATCAGCACCAGCGGCGTGATGCCGATGCCGCCCGCCACCAGCAGGTAGCCGGGCGCGCGGGTGTCGAGCGGAAAGTGGTTCTGCGGCGTGCTCACCTGCAGCCGGTCGCCCACGGCCAGGCGCCACATCGCGAGCGAGCCGCCGCGGCCGTCGTCGAGCCGCTTGACGGCGATGCGCCAGACCGAGTCGCCGCCGCCCTCTCCCACGAGCGAATAGGAGCGGGTCTGCAGCCGGCCCTGCGCCGTCATCACCTGCACCTGCAGGTGCGCGCCGGGCTCCCAGTTGACGGCCGTGCCGGCATCGGTGCGGAGTTCGAATTCGCGCACCGTGGGCGTCACATCGCGCAGCGCCACCACCTGCGCCTGCATCCATTGAAGATCGCTTTTCATCGGGAGTTTTCTTTTCGGTTTACCGTCATGCGGACAGATGACCCGTGCCGCACGAGCTCATCGCGATCCAGGCGGGGGACACCGCGGAACCGGCTTTGCCGGGCCGCTGGTGTCGCCCCCTGGAAGGGGGTTGGCGAAGCGACACGAAGTGCGCGAAGACTGGGGGTGAGCTTCATGTTCCGCGCCGGCGGATCAGCTGCACGCCGGGCAGCGGTCGCTGCGCCGCGCCGTGCGTGCCGTGCAGCGCCTCGCGCAGGTTGCGCCGGGCGATGCGGCTGTGCTCGCGCATCAGCGCCTCGGCGCGCGAGCCCTCGCCGGACTCGATCGCATCGAGCACCTGCCGGTGCTGGTCTTGCGCGATCACGAGCATGTCGCGCGCGGCGGGCGAATTGGCCTGCACGATCACGAAACCCGAAGGCGATGCGAACGGCAGGTTGACCACGCGGTCGAGCTGCTGCGCGATCACCGGGCTCGCGGCCATCTCGCAAAGCAGCGCATGGAACTTCTCGTTGTGCGTCACGTAGCGCGAGAAGGCCGCGTCGTCGAGCGCAGGCTCGCGCAGCAGCTCGTCGATGCGATCGAGGCAGGCCTGCGCCTCGCGCAGCACCACGGGCGCCGCGCCGCGCTCGGCCGCAAGCCGCGCGACCAGTCCTTCGAGCGTGCCGCGCAGCTCGATGGCGTCGGCCACGTCGCGCTCGGAAAACGTGCGCACCGCATAGCCGCCGTTCGGCAGCGCCTCGAGCAGGCCTTCCTGCTCGAGCCGCATGAGCGCGCTGCGCACCGGCGTGCGCGAGACGCCGAGCTGCTCGGCGACCGCCACCTCGGCGATGCGCGCGCCGCCCGGCAGCTCGCCCGCGAGGATCATCTCGCGCAGCCGCAGCTGCGCCTTCACGGCTTGCGAACTGCCGCTGTCGCCGGGCTCGGCGACGGGCGCGATGGCCGAGACCTTCATGCGGCCTTCCGTTCGTCGACCGGGCGGATCGGGATCGCCGCGCGCGCGGGGCGCTCCTTCTCGACCATGCGGTCGATCAGCCGGCGCGCCCACATCGAACCGGCATCGATGTTGAGGTTGTAGAACTGGTGCCCGGGCCGCGCGTCGATCGCCTTCTGCTGCGCCTCGAGCACGATCTCGTCCTCGCGGAAGATGCCGGCCACGCCTTCGCGCAGCTCGTGCGTGAGCCGCTGCTCACCGAGGCAGTAGTTGCGCGCGAAGGCCCAGAAGTAGAGGCAGGTGGTGTCGGTCTCGGGCGTGATGGTGTTGAGCACGTAGCCGTTCACGCCCTTGCTGCGGTCGCCGGGCAGCCCGTTCTTCGGCACCGCGCCGCTGCCGGCCTCGGCCACGCCGACGTCGATGTTGACGGTGCACGGCGCCTCGAAGCGGATGATCTGCCAGCGGTCGACCTTGCCCGTGTAGCCGCGCGCATGGCGGATCTGGCCGCCCCAGAAAGGCGGCGCCTCGATGTTCTCCATCCAGCGCGTGACCGTGGCCGAGCGGTCGCCATGCGTCGCCACGAACGGCGCCTCGGCCACTTCGCGGTTGCCGATCGACGAGCCATGCACGAAGGTCTCGTGCGTGAGGTCCATGAGGTTGTCGACCACCAGCCGGTAGTCGCAGGCCACGCGGATCATCTTGCCGTCGCCGGCCCAGGCCGGGTCGTCGTTCCAGTGCATGTCGGGTACCAGCGCCGGATCGGCCTTGGCCGGGTCGCCGGGCCAGATCCAGACGAAGCGGTGCTTCTCGACCACCGGGAAGCTGCGCACGCAGGCCGAAGGGTTGAGCGTCTCCTGGCTCGGCATGTGGGTGCAGCGGCCCTGGCTGTTGTAGACCAGGCCGTGGTAGCCGCAGACCAGCTCGTCGCCTTCAAGCCGCCCCATCGACAACGGCAGCAGCCGGTGCCAGCAGGCGTCCTCGAGCGCGGCGACCTGGCCATCAGTACGGCGGAACAGCACGATCTTCTCGTTGCAGACGGTGCGCGAAAGCAGCGCGTGGCGCACCTCGACGTCGTACGCGGCGGCATACCAAGCGTTCAGCGGGAAAGCAGATGGGGGCGTGTTCATGGATACCCAATGTATACAGCTCGCCGAAAATTTCCAATCTTTTGAGGCCAAATCAAGGGTAAACACTGACATCACTGTATACATCGGCTTTGTCTGACCAGGCGATAGGATGTGATTCGTTTTTCAGCCACGACGGAGAACCCATGTCCCAGCACGCCACCCTGCCCGCCCGCTACGACCACGTCGGCAGCTTCCTGCGCCCCCGCTACCTGCTCGAAGCGCGCGAGCAGAAAGCCAAGGGCCAGATCACGCCCGAGGAACTGCGCAAGGTCGAAGACAAGGCCATCACCGAGATCGTGAAGTTCCAGGAGGACATCGGCCTCAAGAGCATCACCGACGGCGAGTTCCGCCGCACCTATTTCCACATCGACTTCCTCGACCAGCTCGGCGGCGTGAAGACCGACATCCCGGTGACGATCCGCAAGCCCGACGGCACCGAAGAGCTCGCGCCGCCCGCGATGCGCGTCATCGACAAAGTGCGCCACGTCAAGGACATCCAGCTTGCCGATTTCCAGTACCTCAAAAGCCAGGTGTCGGCCGGCCGCACGCCGAAGGTGACCATTCCCTCGCCGACCATGCTGCACTTCCGCGGTGGCCGCGCGGGCATCAGCAAGGAAGCCTATCCCGAGCTCGACCCCACCTTCTACGACGACGTGGCGAAGGCCTATGGCGACGAGCTGCGCTCGCTGGCCGCGGCCGGCTGCACCTATGTGCAGATGGACGACACCAACCTGGCGTACCTCTGCGACGAGCACATGCGCGAAGCAGCGCGCAAGCGCGGCGACGATCCCAATGAACTGCCGCACCGCTATGCGGCCTTCATCAACAAGGTGGTGGCGCAGAAGCCGCCGGGCATGCTGCTGGCCATGCACCTGTGCCGCGGCAACTTCAAGAGCACGCACGCGGCAGCCGGCAACTACGAGCCCGTGGCCGAAGCGTTGCTGAAGGAGATGGACCTCGACGCCTACTTCATGGAATACGACGATGCCCGCTCGGGCGACTTCAAGCCGCTGCGCTTCCTGCCCAAGGGCAAGACCGTGGTGCTGGGCCTCGTGACCACCAAGTTCGGCGAGATGGAGGACAAGGACGAGCTCAAGCGCCGCATCGAGGACGCCGCCAAGTACGCGCCGCTCGAGCAGCTCGCGCTGTCGCCGCAGTGCGGCTTCTCGAGCACCGTGCACGGCAACAACATCGCCGTGGAAGCGCAGCGCGCCAAGCTGCGGCTCGTGGTGGAGACCGCCGAAGAGGTCTGGGGCTCGACCTGAGGCTGCATTTCTGGTGAAGTCGGGGCCCATGAAGACCACGATCTATTCAGGCCCCCTCAGCATGTTCGGCGCGAAGGTGCAGATCGCCGCGCGCGAGAAAGGCATTCCGTTCGAGCTGGTGATGGTGCCGTTCATCCAGGGCGATGCCTACGAGCCGAAGCACCCCGAGGTGCTGCGCGTCAATCCCGTCAAGCAGCAGGTGCCGGTGCTGGTCGACGACGAGGTCGCGCTGTTCGACTCGACGCAGATCTTCGAGTACCTCGAAGACCGGTATCCGAGCCCCGCGCTCTGGCCGCGCGGCATCGCCGAACGGGCCCGGGCGCGGCAGCTCGAGCAGAAGTCGGACGAGGTCTTCTTCCCCAACGTGATCCGGCTCTTCGGCCTGCAGCACGACATGCAGGGCGCGGCGGCGGCCGCGGCTTGCGCGGCCTGCGCGCGCTTCTACGACGAGTTGGAAAGCCTGCTGGCCGATCGAGACCACCTGGCCGGGCCGTACTCCTTCGCGGACATCGCCTTCTACATGGCCTGCATCTTCGCCGACCGCAAGGGCGCGCGGATGTCCGAGGGCACGCCGCGGCTCTTGGCCTGGCGCAGCCGCGTCGGCGAGCGGCCGGCAGTGCGTGCGGTGGTCGATCCGATGATGCGCTTCCTGGTCTCCGAAGGGCGCGAGACGGCCTCGTTCTGGCAGGGTTGACCGCGCGGCGTGCGCCCTCGGGCATCATCGCGCCATGCCGACTCCGTCGTTCGACTGGCTGCCCTCCGCCTCACAGCACTTCCTCGCCGTTGCCGTTGCGCTGCTGGTCTACATACTGACCACGCGCGCGCGCCGCGAGCAGCGCGCGCCCACCACCGCCATCGCATGGGTCATGGGGCTGGTGCTGATGCCCTACCTGATCCTGCCGATGTACCTGCTGTTCGGCCAGCGCAAGCTGCGCCCGGCAGGATCGCCGCGCCCGCCGCGCTCGGCGCCGCCCGGGCACTGGGCCGCCGACCTCATCGAAAGCTTCGGTCTCGCGCCGCCGGGGCGCTGTGCGGTGCGCTTCCATGCCGACGGCGCCGCCGCGCGCGATGCGCTGTGGCAGGTGATCGATGGCGCGCGCGAGCGCATCGACGTATGCACCTTCCTCATCGGCGACGACGCGATGGGCCGCGCCGTCATCGACCGGCTGGCCGGTCGCGCGCGCGAAGGCATCCGGGTGCGCGTGCTGCTCGACGGCTTCGGTGCGCTGACGCTGCCGCGGCGCCACTTCGACGTGCTGCGCGAGGCCGGCGGCGAGGTCGCGGTGTTCCGCCCTTTCTTCAGCCTGCGCCGCATCGGGCCGCGCAACCTGCGCAACCATCGCAAGTTCACCATCGCGGACGATCGCTGGCTCTGGTCGGGCGGACGCAACCTCGCGGGCGAATACTTCACGGGCAGCGACAAATTTCCCGAGGCCTGGCGCGACCTCTCGTTCGACCTGCGCGGCAGCGTGGCGGCCGCGGCGGCACGCCAGTTCGACCACGACTGGCATTCGGTGCGCGGACGCAAGGCACGCACCATCGCCGCCGACGCAGACGATGTCGGCACGGACGCCGCGCTGGCGCAGTTCCTGCCGAGCGGTCCCGACCAGACCGAGGACACCGCGCATGCGCTGCTGATCGATGCGTGCTTCCGCGCCGAGCACCGCATCCTGGCCGTGACGCCCTACTTCGTGCCCGGCGACGGCCTGCGCGATGCGCTGCGGCTCGCCGCGCGGCGCGGGGTGCAGGTGACCATCGCGATGCCTGCGCGCTCGAACCACCGCCTCGCCGACTTCGTGCGCGCGCGTGCCATGCGCGACCTCGCGCGCGCGGGCGCGAGCTTTCGCATGCTGCCGTTCATGCTGCATGCCAAGGCCGTGGTGGTCGACGACGAGCTCGCGCTCTGCGGCTCGATCAACCTCGACCTGCGCAGCCTGCTGCTCAACCACGAGGCCGCCGTGGTGTTCTACGGCCCGCGCGAGATCGACTGGCTCGCCGAATGGATCGAGACCACGGCCTCGGCCGGCGAGGCCTACCGCGCGCGCCGCCCCGGCCTCGTGCGCGACGTGGCCGAGGGGCTGCTGCTCACCGTGGCTTTCCAGCTTTGACGGAGACCGCGCTGCCGGTGGTGTCGGTGTTGGTGAAGCTCACGTTGCCGAGGCCGGTGCCGATGGTCAGCACGCCCCAGTGCTTCACGTCGCGCATGAACGGCAGCTCGCTCAGGCCCTGCACCACCGCGTCGTTGTGCATCAGCACGAGCATCGGGTCGGCGCCCAGCGCGAGCATGCGGCGCCACACGGCCGTCGGCAGGTGGAAGGCGTGGCTCTCCCAGTCGCCCGGCAGGTTCTGGGCGCCGCGCGCGATCGAACCGTCGGGTCGGATCAGCCCCGGGCAGCCGATGCCGACGAAGGGCGCAAGCCGGATCTTCTTGCGCTCGCTGTAGCGCACCATCTCCATCAGCATGTCCGCGATGTGCTCGACCATGAGGCTGCGGTTGGGGCCGTCGTCGGCGTGGCGCCACTTCTCGCGCCGCACCACGCCCGCGCGCGAGAAATCCCTGGCCTTCTGCCGGCGCGTCTTCACGATGCCGCAGCGCACGTTGGTGCCGCCGATGTCCACCGCCAGGATCGCGTCGTACTTTTGCAGCAGCGCCGGCGGCGCAAGGTGCACCCAGCCGATCAGCCCGCCGTCGTCCACGTTGTGCGAAAGCCGGCCCAGCTGCACGTGCAGGCCCAGCTCTTCGAGGATGGCCGCGGTCTGCAGCACCGCACGCTCGCCGACGTCGCTTTCCGGGAAGCCGCCGCCGATGACGATGCGCTCCACCTTCTGCCACGAGGGCTGCCGCAGGAAGCGCTGCACCACCTCGGCGAGTTCCTCGCTGAACTCCTCGATCACGCCCTCCATGACGTCGCCGGCCTCGGAGCCCTTCTTCGCACTGAGCACGCGGTCGAGCACCTTCTTGCTCAGGTCGCGCGAGTGCAGCTTGCCGAGCGGGTCCTTGCCGTTCTTGCGGCGGCGCTTGCGCCAGCGTTCGAGCAGCTCCCGGAAGGCCGTCTGGCTCGCCTGGTCGCCGACGAAGCCGTCCTTGTCGCGCAGCTGCAGGCTGTAGCCTTCGACGCGCACGCCGGGCAGTTCGCGCAGGCCGTGCACGTCGGCAGCGGGAAGTGGATCGGCCGATGCCGCAGAGGAAGTTTTCATGTGTCAATGATGCGGCGCCTCGCGCGCCGGCGCATGGGCGCCGCGCCACCACGCGGTGTAGGAGATTGGCGGGCCTGCGGGTCTGCCGATACACTGCCTTCGATGCATCGACCCAGCCGCATCTTCTGGCGCGCACTCCTGCTGTTCACGCTGATCTGGCCCGCCATCGCGGACGCCGCGCAAGATGCCGAGACGCTGCGCGTCGGCTCCAAGCGCTTCACCGAGTCGTACATCCTCGCCGAGCTGATCGCGCAGACGGCCGCGCCGCACATGGCGTCGCCGCCCGTGGTACGACAGGGCCTGGGCAACACGGCCATCGTCTACGAAGCGCTGCGGTCGGGCGCGATCGACGTCTATGCCGAATACACCGGCACCATCGCGCTCGAGATCCTCAAGGGCACGCCGGCCGCCACGCGCGAGGAGATGAACGCGGCGCTCGCGCCGCTCGGCCTGGGCGTGGCCGTGCCGCTCGGCTTCAACGACGGCTATGCGCTCGCGGTGCGCGCGGCCGATGCCGAGCGCCTGGGGCTGCGCACGCTCAGCGACCTCGCGCGCCACCCCGAACTGAAGCTCGGCCTGTCGAACGAGTTCATCGGCCGCGCCGACGGTTGGCGCGGGCTGGCGGCGCGCTACGGCTTCACGCAGACGCCGACCGGCCTCGACCACGGCCTCGCCTACGACGCGATCGGCGCAAAGCAGATCGACGCGATCGACATCTACACCACCGATGCCAAGATCGACCACCTCGGCCTGCGCGTGCTCGAGGACGACAAGCGCTACTTCCCGCGCTACGACGCGGTGCTGCTGTACCGGCTCGACCTGCCCGCTCGGCTGCCGCACGCCTGGGCCGCGCTGCAGGCGCTCGAAGGCCGCATCGACGAACACGCGATGATCGCGATGAACGCGCGCGCCGAATTGCGCAGCATCCCCTTCGATGTCATCGCGCGCGACTTCCTGGCGGCTGGAAAGGGCACGAGCACCAAGGCACCAGGCACGGAACCGCGTCGCGGCTTCGTCGCCAAGCTGTTCGGACCCGATCTCTGGCCGCTCGCGCGCCAGCACCTGATGCTGGTGCTGGTGTCGGTGGGTGTGGCGATCCTGATCGGCGTGCCGATCGCGATCGCGGTGTTCGCGCACGTGCGGCTGCGCGCGCTGGTGCTCGGCGTGGCGAGCCTCTTGCAGACCGTGCCCTCGCTCGCACTGCTGGCGGTGCTGATCTCGGCGCTCGGCGCGATCGGCGCGCTGCCGGCGCTGATCGCGCTCACGCTCTATTCGCTGCTGCCGATCATGCGCAACACCGTGACCGGCCTGGCCGAAGTGCCGCACGGCCTGCAGCTCGCAGGCACGGCGCTGGGCATGACGCCGCCGCAGAACCTGCGGCTGGTGCTGCTGCCGCTCGCACTGCCCACCTTGCTGGCGGGCGTGCGCACGGCCACCGCCATCGCGATCGGCACCGCGACGATCGCGGCCTTCATCGGCGCGGGCGGTTTCGGCGAACGCATCGTCACCGGCCTCGCGCTCAACGACCGCGAGCTGCTCGTGGCGGGCGCGCTGCCGGCGGCGGCGCTGGCGCTTCTGAGCGAGGCGCTTTTCGAGCTGGCCGAGATGCTGATGCGCCGCCGGCGCCGGGCCCCGCCGCCGTCGCCTGCGCCATGAAGCACTCGCGCAGCAATGCGGCCCCCGCGCCGAGCGGCCGGTCGGCGCAGTGGCAGAAGTAGCACGGCTGCTGCGCCGTTCCGCCCGGGCCGATGCGGCGCATGGGCAGTTGCACGAGCGTGCCGGCCGCGAGGTCGCCGGCCACCAGCCATGACGGCATCTTTCCCCATCCGAGCCCTTCGCGCAGCAGCGCGAGCTTGATGTACATGTCGCTCACGCGCCAGGTCGCAGGCGAGAGCACGTCGATGTCGTAGCCCTCGCTCAAGGAGCTCGGGTCTTCCACAACGATCTGCACATGTTCCGCCGCCGCAGCCCCCAGGCCCGCGGCGCCGCGCTCGGCGGCATGGGCCGCGAGCGCATGCGAAGGCGCGGCCACGGCCACGGTGTGGAGCTGCATCAGGAACTCGCGCTCGATCTTCGCGTCGGCATGGCCGAAAGCCGCGATGGCGAGATCGCAACGGCCGGTGTGCAACGCATCGATGGTGCCGCCCACCGAGCTGTATGCCACGCGCACCGCGATGCCCGGGTAGCGCGCGTGCATGTCGCGCACCGCGTTGGCCACGAGGGCCGGTGGAAAGAGCGTGTCCACCGCCAGTGCCAGGCCGAGCTCGATGCCCTGCGCAACCCCCTGCGCGCGCGCATGCAGGGCCTCCACTTTCGACAGGATCGCGCACACGTCGCCGAGCAATGCCGTGCCCGCGGGCGTGAGCACCGGCTTGTGGCCCGAGCGGTCGAACAGCCGCACCTGAAGCTGCGCCTCGAGGCTCGCGATGGCATGGCTCACGGCCGACTGCACGCGGTGCAGCCGGGCCGCGCCGGCGCGAAAGCTGCCGGCGTCGGCCACCGCCACGAACATCTGCATCTGGCTCAATGTGAGGGCGTCCAGCATGATCTTTCCTATCGATCGAGTTGGCCAATATTATTCGCTTTCATTCATACGGTGTTTGGCCGAAAGTGGCGCCATGCACAAGCCACTCACCCGCTCTTCGACCCACTGGCCTGGCGTCGCACTGGTCGTCGCCGCCGGCGTGACCGCCTCGCTGCAGGTCGGCAAGGTGGCGATCGCCGTGCCGCAGCTGCGCAGCGATTTCGGGCTCGACCTCACGATGGTCGGCTGGCTGATGGCGATGTTCTCGCTGCTCGGCGTGCTGGGTGCGGTGCCGGTGGGCGCATGGGTCGCGCGCGCCGGCGACAGGCGCCTGCTGCTCGCGGGGCTCGCGGCCATCGCGCTCGGCAGCAGCGCGGGCGCGCTCGCCAACGGCGTCGCGATGCTGCTCGCGGGGCGCGTGGTCGAGGGCCTGGGGTTCGTGCTGATCACCATCGCGGGCCCGTCGGTGCTGCAGCGCCTGGTCGCGCCGGCCGGCCGCGACCTGGCCTTCGCGATCTGGAGCTGCTTCATGCCGGCCGGCATCGCGATCGCGCTGGCGAGCGGTGCATGGCTCGACGGATGGCGCGGGGTCTGGCTCGGCAATGCCGTGCTCGCGGGGGCGGTGGCGCTGCTGGTGCGCGCGGGCATCGGGGGCGACGCGGGCGCAGACGCGCCAGGGGCGCGGGTGTCGTGGCGCAGCATGGCGGTCGATGCAGCCGCCACCCTGCGGGCCGGCGCGCCGGCCGTGATCACGGCCTCGTTCGTGGTCTACAGCCTGCAGTTCTTCGCGTTGTTCAGCTTCCTGCCGGTGCTGCTGATCGAACGCATGGGCGTAGGCACGGCCGCGGCGGGCATGCTGAGCGCGGCGGCCTGCGGGGTCAACGTGGCGGGCAACCTCGCGGCCGGCATGCTGCTGAAGCGCGGCGCCGCGCGCTGGCTGCTGGCGGCCACGGCGAGCGCGCTCATGGGGCTGTCGGCCATCGGCATCTTCCTGCCGGTGCTCGGGCCGCTGCCCGCGTTCGCGCTGTGCCTGCTGTTCTCGGGCGCGGGCGGGCTGCTGCCCGCCACGCTGATCGGCACCTCGCCGCTGGTGGCACCGAGCGCACGCCTCGCGCCGATGGCGATGGGCCTGCTGATGCTCGGCAGCAACCTGGGCCAGATGATCGGCCCGGTGGTGGTCGGCGGCGCTGTCGATGCGCGCGGCTGGCCCGCGGCGGCGGCCATCGTGGCCGCGGCGGGCGTGCTCGGCGTGCTGCTGGCGCTCGGGCTGCGCCGCGCGATGGCGCCACCGCGCGGCGGCCCAGGCCTTGGGCGTCAGGCCAGCGTGTAGGCCGTCTTCACCGTGGTGAAGAACTCCTGCGCATAGCGGCCCTGCTCGCGTGGCCCGTAGCTCGAGCCCTTGCGGCCGCCGAACGGCACGTGGTAGTCCACGCCCG
>CAMLCW010000139.1 GCA_946478645.1 uncultured Variovorax sp. | reverse complement strand
GGCGCGCCCCCCCCCCCTGCGCTCCCCGCCCCCGCCGCCCCCCGTGCCCCCCCCGCTGCGCCCCCCCCCCGCCGGGGGGGGGGGGGGGGGGGGGGGCCCCCAGCGGCGCTAAACCTGCGAGCGCCGTGGCTGCCCCCATCCCAGCCTTCCCCCAAAGGGGGAAGGAGCCTGAAGCGCTGAACGTCGTGCACAGTTTCATCTCAGTGGAATGCGCCCTCGAGGGCCTGCGCCACGCCCGGCCCCATGCCTTCGCCGCCTCGCGGCGGCATCGGCGCCGCGTCGCCGCTGCGCTTGGGCCCACGGGCCTTGCCCGCGCGCGAGGGCGGACGGCACAGCACGCACACGTAGCCATGCTTGTGGTCGTGCGCATGCGCGACGAATTGCCCCTCGCAACGGGTGCAGGTGCTCAGCTGCAGCATGTCGCTGTCGAAAAAACGCACCATCGTGCAGGCGCGCGTGAAATCCAGAATTGGCTCGCTGTCCTGCGCGGCAATTTGCTGCAAATACAATTTGTAGCTTTTAATCAGGATCCAGACCTTTTCTTCGTCGGAATGGATTTTCATGAATTGATAAATGTTGTAGAACATCGACGAATGGATATTCGCGAGCCAGGTCATATACCAATCGGTGGAAAAAGGCAGCAATCCCTTGGGCGGTGAAACGCCCTTTATTTCCTTGTAGAGCCGGATCAGCCGTTCGCGGCTCAGTCCGACCTCGGCCTCCAGGAACTGCAGCCGGGCGCCGAGCCCGATCAGTTCGATGGCGAGCTGGACTTCCCGCACTTCGCCGAGGACGGTCTTGCGACTCATTGGGTAACCTCCGTGCTTCGCACTGCGGTGCGAGCCCCCTTCGGAACGGCCGTGCGGGAGCTCATGCCGCCACCGCTTCCTTGTGCATCTGCAGCGTGCGCGCCGACATCAGGATCGACATGTGCGCCTGCTGCAGGTTGCTGTCCTTGCCCTCTCCCACCACCGCCGACATCGAGGCGTGCTCGTTCAGCCGGAAGCTGCAGAGCAGGAAGTTCGACGCCGCAAGCTTCAGGATCTGCGCGAGCGACATGCCCGCGAGCATGTCGGCGAGTTCGCTGCTGATGCCGAGGCGGAACATCGCCGCCACGCGGTCCTGCTTGACGAGCTTCTGGGCCAGCAGCATGTAGGCCAGGTTGACGTCGCCGATCTCGCGCGAGATCTCGCCGTTGGCCGCGTTCATTACGTTATCCGTTTGCAAGATGCACTCCGTTGGTCATGTCGTGTGTGAATTATTCCCAACTAGTTAAACTTTGTAACTTCCTTGGCCGCCCAAACTGTAAACGGGGCTACAACTACCTGTAATCTTTTGTTGCATCCCCGTGACGGCCTCTCGGTGCAATGCGACTGGTTCTCAGTAACAGAAGGTTTCAATGAAAAGGCATTGATCATTGGCGCTCCTCCGCGGACCGTTCGATGCCGTGCAGCCAGGCCAGCACCTCGGCGACCGCGAGGTAGAGCTGCGGCGGGATCTGCCGGTCGAGGTCGACCTGGACCAGCAGCCGGACCAGGTCGGGCGAGGCATGCACATAGACGCCGTTCTCACGCGCCTGCCGCACGATCGATTCGGCCGTGACGCCGTAGCCCCTGGCCACGACCACGGGTGCCTTGGCCGGGTCCGCATGCGACAGCGCGACCGCGGTCTGGCGCGGGATCTCGGAGCTTGCAGTCATGCGCGCCGCTCCCCTGCGGCCGGTGCCGCATCCGGGGCCTGCTTCGCGGTGATCTGCAGGTCGCGCAGGCGCAGGCCCGCAGCGTCGAGGCGCGCGCCGAGTTCGCCGCCGTGGCCCTGCAGCCGCACGAGCGTGCCGGCCTCGCCGGCCGTGAGCTGCGCCTGCACCTGTTCGCCCATGAGGCTGAGCCGCAGGTCGACGGCACCGAGGCTCGGCAGCACGAGCGACACCGTGGTGACCCAGCGCCGCTGCGCCTGCACTTCGTCGGCATCGCGGCCCGCGCCGCGGGCTTCGGCCTCGTCGGCGGGCGGTGTGTCCTCGGGTGCGACCGACCAGGCCATCGGCACGCCGGGCCAGGCATGGCCGGTCCAGCGGAACACGGTCGTGGCGAGCAGGTCGAGCTGCTGGTGCACGAGCGTGGTGGTCTGCGGATGGATCACTTCGGGCATGGGCGCCGCGGCCGCGCGCAGGGACGATGCGCCGGTGTCGGCGGCGGCATGCACGCCGGGCCCCGGCGGCAACGCGCGCGCATCGCCGGCCGGCAGCGCGGCATGGTGCGACGGTACGCCGGGCGCGTGATCGCGCAGCGGCGCCGGCGGGGCGGCGGCGGGCTGCGGCTGCACCGGCTGAAGCTGCGGCTTCGCGGCAGCGCCGTCGGCCTGCTGCGGATGCGGCTGCGCGAGCCGCATCTGCGGCTCGTCGGCGAGCTGCGCCACGCTGCGCAGGCCCATCGCGAATTCGGCCAGGTGCGATTCGTAGAACATGCCGCTCGCGCTCAGTGCCTTGTCCAGCGCGGCCGCGAGCACGGCGGCGGGCGGAGCCTTCTGCGGCGACGTCCACAGGGGCGCGCTGCCGCGCACCGGTCCGGGGTCGGCCTCGAGGTCGGCCAGCACCGCACCGATGGCGCGCGCCGCCACCGACCATTGCGTCTCGATGGAGCGCGGCCCGCCCGCAGCGGGCGGAGCGGACGCGGCAGCCGGCGCATCCGCCGACAGCAGCGCCGCATGCAGGGCCTGGGACGGCAGCCGCACGTCGTTCTTGACCTTCTGCACCTCGGCCACGGCGCCCGCGGGCAGGCTGGTGCCGACCTCGGCCTGCAGCGCAGCGAGGTCCGGCCGCAAGGCGGCGGCGAGCTTCGTTGCGTGCGCAGCATCGGGGTGTCCAACCGGCCTGTTCATGGTCATGGGTGCGGTCGCGCTCAGTGCGGCAGGCCGTAGGCGCGGTCGAGACCGCTGCGCTTGTG
This sequence comes from uncultured Variovorax sp., assembly GCA_946478645.1. The sequence goes on along the minus strand of CAMLCW010000139.1, from coordinate 9,338 downwards.
CAGCTGCGCCATGCGGGCCATCAGCATCTCGAGCTGCGGTTCGACGAGGCTGCACACCTCGGTCTTGTCGGCGTCGATGCGCTCGATCAGCGTGCGCACGTGCGCGAGCTCTCCGGCCGCGAGCGGCACCGCGCCGACGGCCTTGAGCCGTTCGACCAGCACCGTGCAGCGGCCTTCGAGCTCGGGCAGCCGCGTCCAGTCCTTGGCGCGGGTCAGCGCCGCCATCAGCGACATCGTCGAGGCCAGCTCGCGGTAGCAGCGGATGAGCTCCTCGCGCGCGGGCACCGCTTGCTGCGGCTCGCCCGTATCAGTTGCCGCCATGGCCGCCCCCGATTTCGCGCCAGGCGGAGGCGATGTTCCCGAGCAGCGCCTCGGCCTCGTCGAGCGCCTTCGCTTCGTTGTGCAGGTTGGCGTAGAGAAGGCGGCGAACCACGTAGTCGTACAGCGCCGAGAGGTTGCCCACCAGCTCGGCGCCCGCAGGGCCCGCGGCCTTGGCGTCGAGGCCGGCCTTGAGGCCGTTGTCGACGATGTCGATGGCCTTGGAGATCGCCTGCCCCTTGGCCGCCATCTCGCCGGCCGCAAGATGGTGGCGGGCCATGCCGATGCTGGTTGCCGCGCCGTCGAACAACATGGCGATGAGCTGGTGCGGCGACGCGCTCATCGCGCGCGATTCCACGCCGACGCGCGCGTAGGCGCTGGCACCGGTTCTGAAGGTGTGGGGGGTGTACATCGGCGGCTTCCTGGTTTTCGTGTCTTCGTGTTTTCGTCTTTACTTGCTCATCGCGTTCATCGCGTCGAACTGCTGCGTGAGGTAGCTCATCGTGTTGTTCAGGCTGCTCATGAGCACGTCGAGCTGCGTGAACTGCGCGCGGTAGCGCGACATGGTCGCGTCGATGCGCGCCTGCACCGCGTCGTATTGCTCGTCGAGCTCCTTGATCGTGGAGGTCACGCCGTCGGACGCCACGCGCAGGCTGCCGCCGGTCTTGGTGAGGTCCTCCACCAGGGCGTCGATCTGCTTGCCGTAGCCGGCGGTGCTGCCGGTCTTGCTGGCGAACAGCTTCGAGACGCCCGCGAGGTCGTTGTCCAGCGCCTTGGCCAGCTTGGTCGCATCCACGGCCAGCGTGCCGTCCTTCTGGAACGCCACGCCGATCTCCGACAGCACCTTCATCTCGTTGGCACCGCCGCCCTGCGGCGCCGTGAGCGCCTGCCGGATGCGCGTCTGGATGCCGCGCAGCGTCGAGTCGCCCACCAGCGCGGCCGACGTCTTGGTGTCGGCGTCGTAGGTGGTCAGGCTCTTGGCCGTGCTCTGCAGCGCGTTGTAGGCCTTGACGAAGTCGTTGATCGCCGTCGTCATGGCGGCGGTGTTGGCCTTCATCGACAGGCCCGTGGTGCCGGTCTGCACCAGCGTCAGCGTGGTGCCCTGGATCGCTTCCTCGACCTTGTTGCTGGCGCTCGTGATCGCGATGCCGTTGACCTCGAGCTTGGCGTTCTGCGCCGCCACGGTCTGCTTCAGGTTCTGCGTGCCCGCCGGGTCGTGTGCCAGCAGGCCCTGCAGCGCGGCGTCGCCGTCGACCGCAATGCGCATGCTCGACGGCTCGCCGGTGGCGGTGGAGACCAGCACCAGGCGGTGCGGCGTGCCGCTGCCGTCGTTGACGATGCTGGCCGTCACGCCGGCGCCGGCCGCGTTGATCGCATCGCGGATGCCCGCGAGCGTGTTGTTGCCGTCGGTGATGGTGATCGACTTCGGTTCGCGCGAGGCGTCCGCCGTGAAGCTGGCGCCGCTGTAGGTGCCGGTGGCGCCGTCGAGCGTGCCGCCGGTGATGGTGCCGAAGCCGATGGTGATCTTGCCGTTGCCGATGGCGGCGCTGGTGCTGGCCTGCCCGGCCGCGATCACCGATTGCGCCTGCGCGAGCTGCGACACCGTGATGCTGTAGTTGCCGGCCGCGCTCGCGTCGGTGGACGACGCGGCCAGGATCCCGCTGACCGTGGGCGTGCCGGTCACGGCCTGGAACATGGCGGGGTCGCCGAGCTTGCGCGCAATGCCCTGCAGCGACTCCAGCGCGCTCTGCACCGTGCCGTAGGCCGACAGCTTGCTCGTGTAGCTCTTCGCCTTGGTCTCGAGCGCGGCGAGCGGCAGGTTTTCCGCCGACTCGAGCTCCTTGAGCAGGCTGCTGAGGTCGAGGTTGGAGCCCACGCCCACGCTGCTGATGATTGCCATGTCGTCGATGTCCTCGAATGCGTATGAATGCGGCCCGAAACAAGTTCGGTGCGCTGTCCTCTGCGGCCGCGCAGTGCGCCGTGGCCGCAGGGGACAGCGCAGGCACGCCTGGATGGAGGTCCGGCGGCCTGCGGCCAGGTTCAGGCCCCGCGCTTGCGGGCGGGGCCGTGCTTTCCTTTCTCGATCAGCGCAGCAGCGACAGGACGCCTTGCGTGGTCTGGTTGGCCTGCGACAGCACCGAGGTACCGGCTTGCTGCAGGATCTGGGCGCGCGTCATGTTCGACACTTCCACTGCGTAGTCGGCGTCCTCGATGCGCGAGCGCGACGAAGCCAGGTTGGTCACCGTGGTGCCGAGGTTGGCGATGGTCGAGTCGAAACGGTTCTGCACCGCACCGAGCGAAGAGCGCAGCTTGTCGACCTTCGACAGCGCGGCGTCGATCGCGGCCAGCGGGTCGGCGGTGGCTTCCGAGGCCGTCGTGGCTTCGAGCGTGAAGTCGCCGTCTTCGGTCTTGTAGAGCTGGGCGCCCGTGTCGTCGGTCACCTTGCCGTTGCCTTGCGCGTAGTAGGTGGCGGTGGAGGTCTCGGAGGCATCCACCGTCAGGGCGCCGTCGGCGTCCGTGTAGGCGGCAGCGCCACCGGCCGTGACCGTCACCGCGCCGCCCGCTGCGGCCGTACCGGCTGCCACGGTGTGGGTGGCGGTGCTGTAGCCGCCGACGTTGGCCAGGCCCTTCAGCGCGCTGGCGCTGATGCTGGCGCCGGCCACGTCGAAGGCATTGCCCGTGACCGTGTCGGCCGTCAGCACCGTGTCGCCCACCGTGATCGTGCCGCCGGTGCCGGCTGCAGCGCTCATGCTCGCGGTCAGCGAAGCCATCGTGGCTTGCGCGTCGCCGCCGGCGTTGGTCTTGCTCAGGTTGCCGTCGCCGTCCAGGTACAGCGCCGCGCCGTCGTCGGCCGCGGTGATGTTGCCGGTGCTGTCGATCAGCACGTCCTGCGATTCGCCGCCGATCTCGACCGTGGCTGCCTTCGTCTGGCCGGCCGCGGGTGCGAGGAAGCTGGCCACGGCGGCGTTGGAGACGTCGGCCGAGCTGAACGAGAACGAGTCGGTTTCCTTGTCGTAGGTGTAGGTGCCGCCCGTGGCAGCCTGGCCCAGGCCGGTGTCGGTGCCGGCGTAGGTGACCGTGGCGCCGTCGGCCAGGTTGGAGAACACGGCGGCCGAGGTGGCGGCGGCGTTGTTCGTGGTCGTGGTCTTGCTGAAGGCGTAGGAGCCGTTGGCCGCGGGCGAGCCGGCCTTCGTGAAGCCGGCCAGCACCAGGTCGTCCGCCGAGGCGGCGGCGTTGGCGACTTCGCCCTTGCCGTTGACGTTGAAGCCTTCGAGGCCGAGCGTCTTGGCGCTGATTTCCTGCAGGTCGATGTCGATCGTCTCGCCGTCGTTCGCACCCACTTGCACCGTCAGCTTGCCGGCGTCGGCCGACAGGACCTTCACGCCGTTGAACTGGGTCTGCTCCGAGACGCGGTTGATTTCGTCGAGGCGCTGGGTGATTTCAGCCTGGATCGAGTCGAGGTCGCTGGCCGAGTTGGTGCCGTTGGCGGCCTGCACCGACAGTTCGCGAACGCGCTGCAGGTTGTTGTTGACTTCGGTCAGCGCGCCTTCGGTGGTCTGCGCGATCGAGATGCCGTCGTTGGCGTTGCGCGTGGCCTGGGTCAGGCCCTTGATGTTGGCCGTGAAGCGGTTGGCAATGGCCTGGCCGGCGGCGTCGTCCTTGGCGCTGTTGATGCGCATGCCGGACGACAGGCGCTCGATCGCCGAATTGAGCGAGCTTTGCGACTTGTTGAGGTTGTTCTGGGCAACCAGCGAGAGGCTGTTGGTGTTGATGACTTGCGCCATGTTCGACTCCTGATAAACAAAAGGTTGTGGACTCCGGCCGTCGGCCGTAACGCTGGACCCGCTTCCACTGTGAGACTCAAGCCATCGTTGGGTTAGTTATCGGCACGGTCCGCCGAACATTTAGGGCGGCTCCGAAAAAAGATCCACAACACCGTTTGGTCAGGGGTGGCCTCAAGCCGGGAGGCTCATGATTTCTTGGTATGCGGCCACCAGGCGGTTGCGCACCTGCAGGCCGGTCTGGAACGCCACGCTGGCCTTCTGCAGGTCGACCATGACGTCGTTGAGCGCGACGCCGGGCTTGCCCATCTCGAAGTCCTCGGCCTGTCCGTAGGCGCGGGTCTGCGCGCTGCTGATGTTCTCGAGCGAGCGGCGCAGCTCGGCGGCAAAACCGCCGGACTCGGCGGGCTCGGTCTTCGGGGGCTGGGCGATGCCGGTCTGGAGCGCGGTGACCCGCATCTGCTGCAGCACCGATTCGATGGCGGAAATCGACATGGAACTCTCTTTCTCTGGGGTACGACGGGGGTGGACAGAGGAAGCATCGAAGCGCCTCCGCGTGTTTTCAGCGTATCAGCGCAAGCCCTTGGCACATGCCCCCAACTGACGGCGAAAACCCCGGCTGTTCGACCAATCGAATATGGCGCGGCTGCCGAGAATCGACGCCGAACCCCACACGGCCCCTCGGCATGACCCCAGACCATTCCCGCTTCCCGTTCCTTCCAGACACCCCGCGCCGGCCGGAGGTCGCCCGATGAATCCGGCGGCGCCCGCGGGCGCCGGCATGGCGCCTCCCGCGGCCCCGGCCCTGGCCGAGCGCCTGCGTGCCCAGCCGAAGCTGCCGCTGATCGTCGGCGGCGCCGCGCTCGTCGCGGCCGCGGCGGCGTTCCTGCTCTGGAGCCGCGCGCCGGACTACGGCGTGCTCTATACCAACGTGTCGGACCGCGACGGCGGCGCGATCATCGCGTCGCTGCAGCAGATGAACGTGCCCTACAAGTTCACCGAAGGCGGCAGCGCGATCCTGGTCGCGAGCGACAAGGTCCCCGAGCTGCGGCTCAAGCTCGCGGCCCAGGGCCTGCCCAAGGGCGGCGGGGTCGGCTTCGAACTGCTCGACAACCAGAAGTTCGGCACCAGCCATTTCGCCGAACAGGTCAACTACCAGCGCGGCCTCGAGGGCGAGCTCGCGCGCTCCATCGAGTCGATCGGCTCGGTCGAGGTGGCGCGCGTGCACCTGGCGCTGCCCAAGCCGTCGCTCTTCGTGCGCGACCAGAAGAAGCCGTCGGCCTCGGTGGTGCTGACGCTGCACCGCAACCGCAGCATCGACGAAGGCCAGGTCAGCGCGATCGTGCACATGGTGTCGAGCAGCGTGCCCGAGCTCAACGCCAAGAGCGTGACGGTGGTCGACCAGCACGGCAACCTGTTGTCGGCCGCCAATGCGGGCGCACGCGGGCTCGACGTGAGCCAGCTCAAATATGCGCAGGAGATCGAGCAGGGCTACATCCGCCGCATCGAGGCGATCCTGCAGCCGATCCTCGGCGCGAGCAACGTGCGTGCGCAGGTCGCGGCCGAGATCGACTTCTCGGTGGTCGAGCGCACCGAGGAAAGCTACAGCCCCAACCAGGCGCCGCGCGCCGCAGCCATCCGCAGCCAGACTTCGAGCGAATCGCTGCAGCAGGGCGTGACGCCGCCGGGCGGCGTGCCCGGTGCGCTGTCGAACCAGCCGCCGCCGCCGCCGAGCGCACCGATCACCGCGCCGGGCACCCCGCCGGCGCCGAATGCGCCGAACGGCACCGCGGCCGCACCGGCCAACGCCGCCGCCACCACGGCCTCGGCCCTCACCGGCCCCGGCAGCTCGCGCAAGGACGTGACGACCAACTACGAGCTCGACCGCGCGATCCGCCACGTCCAGCAGGCGGCGGGCGGCGTCAAGCGGCTGTCGGTGGCGGTGGTGGTGAACCACCGCGACGCGCCCGCCGCCGACGGCAAGCGCGTGCAGCGCGCGCTCACGCCGGCCGAGGTCGAGCAGATCCGCAACCTGGTGAAAGAGGCCATGGGCTTCAGCCAGGAGCGCGGCGACTCGCTCAACGTGGTCAACAGCGCCTTCGCGCGCGAGCCCGGCGAAGAGGCCGGCCCCGCGCTGCCCTTCTGGCGCGACCCGGCCAACCTCGGGCTTGCGATGACGGCCACGCAGTACCTGCTGTTCGCGGTGCTCGCGCTGTTCGTCTGGTTCGCGGTGGCGCGGCCGCTGCTGCGCAAGCACCTCGGCCCGCCCGTGGCCGCGGCGCCCGTGGTGCCCGGCCCGGTCCCGACCGGCGACCCGGTCGAGGACGAGGCGCAGGCCACCCAGCACAACGCCCGGCTGCGCGAGGCCGAGCGCCAGAAGGCCGACCTCGACTACGCGCACCAGACCGCCGACCAGGACCCGCGCCTGGTGGCCACCCTGATCAAGCACTGGATGAACTCATGAGCGATGCAGGCACCCGAAAGGCCGCGATCCTGCTGATGTCCCTCGGCGAGGACCGCGCCGCGGCCACGCTGCACCACATGCCTGCCACCGAGGTGCAGGCGCTGGGCGCCGCGATGGCCCGGCTGAGCCAGGTCTCGAAGGACGAACTGGCGGCCGTGCTGGCCGAGTTCCGGCTCGAGACCGAGCAGCTCTCCGCGCTGCACCTGGGCTCGGGCAGCTACATCCGCGCGGTGCTGCGCAAGGCGCTCGGCGACGACCGCGCGAGCAACCTGCTCGAGGACATCCTGCAACCCGACGAGCCGCACGGCGGCATCGAGCGGCTCAACGACCTGGAGGCCGGCGAAGTGGTCGAGCTGGTGCGCGACGAGCATCCGCAGATCCTCGCGACGCTCCTGGTCCACCTCGAACGCAAGAAGGCCTCGGAAGTGCTCGAGAAGCTGCCAGAGCGCCTGCGCCACGACGTGATCCTGCGCGTGGCCACCTTCGGCGGCGTGCAGCCCGCGGCGCTGGCCGAACTGACCGACGTGCTCACCGAGATGCTCTCGGGCGAAGGCCTGAAGCGCAGCCGCCTGGGCGGCGCGCGCACCGCGGCCGAGATCGTCAACCTGATGAACAGCGCGCAGGAAGAGGAAGCCATCGCCCACGTGCGCGCCCACGACGAGGCGCTGGCCCAGCGCATCGTCGAGGAGATGTTCGTGTTCGAGAACCTGCTCGACCTCGAGGACCGCTACATCCAGCGCCTGCTCAAGGAGATCGAGTCCGACGCGCTCATCGTCGCGCTCAAGGGCTCGGCGCCCGAGCTGCGCGACAAGTTCCTCAAGAACATGTCGCAGCGCGCGGCCGAGACGCTGCGCGAAGACATCGAGCTGCGCGGCCCGGTGCGCGTCTCGCAGGTCGAGACCGAGCAGAAGGCCATCCTGCAGGTGGTGCGCCGCCTGGCCGACGCGGGCGAGATCGTCGTTTCAACGCCGGGCACCGATGAATTCGTCTGACACCTTCGCCGCGGGCGCCGCCGCCACGCGCCCGCGCCTGTCGGCCTGGCAGCGCTGGGAGATGGGCTCGCTCGATGCCGACGCGCGCAACGTGCCGGCGTCGGCGCCGGCACCTGCCGCACCGCGCCGCGACCCGGCGGCGCTGGCCCGCGAAGCCGAACTCCAGCGCCTGCGGCAGGAGGCGCGCGCCGCCGGCGAAGCCGAGGGCCGCCGCGAGGGCTGGGCCCAGGGCCATGCCGAAGGCCGCGCCGAAGGGCTGGCCGCGGGCCTGGCGGGCGCGAGCGCCCATGCCGAGCAATTGCGCGCGCTGGCCGCCGCGCTGCCGGCGGCGCTGCGCGCGGCAGAGAGCGAGCTTTCCGAGTCGATCCTCGCGCTCGCGCTCGACGTGGCGCGGCAGGTGGTGCACCGCACCTTGCGCGTCGAGCCCGAATGGGTGCTCGCGCTGGTGCAGGACCTGCTGCATGCCGAGCCCGCGCTGCAGGGCGAGCCGCGGCTGCTGCTGCACCCCGACGACCTGGCGCTGGTGAAGAACAGCCTCGGCGGCGAACTGCAGGCCGCCGGCTGGCAGCTGCGCCCCGACGACACCCTCGCGCGCGGCAGCTGCCGCGTGCGCTCGGCCTGCGGCGAGATGGACGCCACGCTCGAAACCCGCTGGAAGCGCGTGGTGGGCGCCTTCTCGCCGCATGCCGACACCGAGGGCGCCTGAGGTCATGTCGACGAACCCGCATCTGCAGTCGTGGCAGGCCACGCTCGCCCAGGCCCGCACCGAAGTCGGCCGCTGCCAGACCATCGCGAACTCCGGGCGCCTGACCCGCGCCGTGGGCCTGGTGCTCGAGGCCGTGGGCCTGCAATTGCCGGTCGGCAGCGACTGCCTGATCGAACTGCCGCCCGGCCATTCGCAGCGCCATGCCGAGGCCGAAGTGGTCGGCTTCGCGGGCGACCGCCTGTTTTTGATGCCGCAAAGCGAAGTGGCCGGCCTCCTGCCCGGCGCGCGCGTGATCGCACGCCCCGGCGCGGCGCGGCCCGCCGCGGGCGCGGCCCCGGGCGAGGCGCATGCCAAGCGGCTGCCGGTGGGCGAAGGCATGCTCGGCCGCGTGGTCGACGCGGTCGGCCGCCCGCTCGACGGGCTCGGGCCGCTCGACATCGCGCGCAAGGTGCCGCTGTCGTCGCCGCCGATCAATCCGCTGACGCGCGCGCCGATCGATTCGGTGCTCGACGTGGGCGTGCGCGCGATCAACGCGATGCTCACCGTGGGCCGCGGCCAGCGCATGGGCCTGTTCGCGGGCTCGGGCGTGGGCAAGAGCGTGCTGCTCGGCATGATGGCGCGCTACACCAGCGCCGAGGTCATCGTGGTCGGCCTGATCGGCGAGCGCGGGCGCGAGGTGAAGGAATTCATCGAACACACGCTCGGCGAGGAAGGCCTGGCCCGTTCGGTGGTGGTGGCCGCGCCGGCCGACAACTCGCCGCTCCTGCGGCTGCAGGGCGCGGCCTACGCCACCTGCCTGGCCGAGTACTTCCGCGATCAGGGGCGCGACGTGCTGCTGATCATGGATTCGCTCACCCGCTATGCGATGGCGCAGCGCGAGATCGCGCTCGCGGTCGGCGAGCCGCCGGCCACCAAGGGCTATCCGCCGTCGGTGTTCGCCAAGCTGCCGGCGCTCGTGGAGCGCGCGGGCAACGGCGCGCGCGACGCCGAGGGCCGCGGCGGCTCGATCACCGCCTTCTACACCGTGCTGTCGGAAGGCGACGACCAGCAGGACCCGATCGCCGACGCGGCGCGCG